>CALLVJ010000132.1 GCA_938010625.1 uncultured Stomatobaculum sp.
CACCGGCAACAAGTTCGAGTTCCGCATGGTAGGCTCCGGCGACAGCATCGCGAGCGCCAACATCGTTCTGAATACGATTCTCGCCGAGCAGTTCCGCCTCGCAGCCGATAGACTTGAGCGAGCTGTTTCCGTCAAGGAAAGCGCACAGGAACTGATCCGTGAGCTCCTGACCAGACACTATCGCATTGTCTTCAACGGCAATGGCTACTCAGAGGAGTGGGTACAGGAAGCCGCCAAGCGCGGACTGCCAAACCTGAAATCCGCTATCGACGCAATTCCGGCATTCACGAGCAAAAAGGCAGTGGAACTCTTCTCTTCATTCGGCATTTACTCCGAGGCTGAGTTAAAGAGCCGCAGCATCGTCGCCTACGAGAATTATGCAAAGCGCATCAACATCGAGGCGCGCGCCATGATCAATATCTCCGGCAAACAGTTGATTCCGGCGGCGATTCACTATGTAACTCGCCTTGCAAGCTCTGTCAATCAAGTAAAGAGCGCCTGTCCCGCAGCCGATGTGAGCGCACAGGAGGATCTTTTGCTCCGCGCGAGCGCGCTCCTCGGCGACATGAAGCGCAGCCGCGAGCAGCTGCAGAGCGACACCGATCTCGCTGCCTCTATCCAGGATCCGGCTGCGCGCGCCACAGCGTATCACACGCAGATTATCACAGACATGCAGACCCTCCGCGCAAGTGCCGATGCCCTCGAGACTGTGGTCGACAAAGACCTCTGGCCGCTCCCGAGCTACGGCGACATGCTCTTTGAAGTCAGCGAGCCGTAAAACAGTGACTGGTAGTCTATCCGTTTCGCAGATCGGTAAAACGCCCGAGAGGCACATGCAGCCCTGCATGTGCCTCTCGCTCTATACCTTCACAGTATTTCTCTGCCACTCTTTTCTCTGTAACTCTGCCTTCCCGGCTTCCGTTCTCACTGCAATGCCTGCTTTAATACTTCCAAATTCTTCTGCATCACACCGAGATAGGTCTCTCCATCTGCAATATTCTTCTCCGTCACGGACTGCATCGAATCCATGACCAGAATCTTCTGATTCTTGTCCTTCGTATTCTGCTGAATGGTATTTGCAATCTTCTGGTCGGAGTTCTCGATCACGAGAATACTGTTCAGTTTCTTCTCGTCTGCCTTCTCTGCGAGAAAACGGACGGTCTCAAAGCTCGCCTCGGTGTCCGCCGAGCAGCCGACAAATGCCGCACTGTAGTCCAGTCCGTAGTCGTCCACGAGATAGCGGAACGGGAAGCGGTCACCAAAGAGAAGATACTTATTTGCCGCCTTATCGACGGTCTCCGCATACTGCTTGTCAAGCTCTGTGAGCTTCTTATTGTAGTCTTCCGCATTCTTTTTGTAACTGTCTGCATTCGCCGCATCGAGTGTAGACAGATCCTCTGCGATCTTGTTCACATAGAGTTCGGCGTTCTTTAAGGAGAGCCAGACGTGCTCATCATACTCGGGCTCCTCGTGGTGGTCATGACCTGCGAGCTCGTCGCAGACTTCCTCCGCTGTGAGCGAAGCTGGGTAGAACGTCGGCCAGTAACTCTCGGGATCCTTGATTGCGTCAAAGCTCTCATTGCTAAAGGGGATGTGAAAGTGCTCTGCTGCTGCCGGCTCAATCATGTGGTCGTTGATCTCGACATAGATCGGTGCGCCGGAATTCTTGTCCTCCGCCTCAAAGCGATACATTGCTGCCTTCGTGCCGGTAGACCAGTTCTGGATATACGTGCCGACATACTTGTATGGGGACTTCACAGTCTTGCCGCTCTCATCGGTGAAGCTGATTGTGTCATCATCAATCGCAATCTTCGCAATATCAGTCTCATAGCCCTTCGTATAGTACGCCTTGTACTCCTCAGCCGTCATCTTGCCGGTCTGCTCTGCCTTCGCCTGGAATGCCTTATCGAGCGCGCCGCTCTTTGCAAGCGGATAGGCGGACTGCCACTCGCCCTTCCAGTCGCCGAGGGTTCTGTCCTTCACCTCGCCGTCCTCAAAGGTCGAGACTTCCTTCCCGTGGCTGTGCTCGTGCTCACTCTCCTGCATGCCCTCCTTGAGCTCCTCTTCTTTCGCCTTGTCGCCGAGCACCTCCATGAGATTAATGACTTTCATGTCTTTGTTTTTCGCCTCTTTGAGCGCGTCGTTGACCCACTCGTCCGACTCGCCGCCCACGTAGACAAAGAGATCTGCCTCACTGATTTTTGAAATATCTTCTGCGCTCGGCTGATAGCTGTGCAGATCCACGCCATTTTTCAGGAGCAGCGTGAGCTCTGCATTCTCCGCCTTGTCGCCGAGCACTGCCTTTGCCCAGTCGTACTCCGGGAAAATGGTTGTGACGACTTTCAACTTCTTTCCCTCTGCGATTGCAGTCTCTGACGCAGCTGCGCTGCTCTCCGCCTTTTTGCTTCCGCCGCAACCGGCCAGTAACGCCGCCGAAAGCGCGGAGATCATAAGAAACATTCCGAACTTTTTCATGTGCCTCCTCGTTTGCCGGATCACCCGGCTCTCCCCCAAGTATATTTTGCAACCTGATTCCATTTGCAACATGCTTGCAATTTTACCGGAGCGGCGAGGTTCTGTCAAGTTCTTATTTCAACTGCTTCCCTGTTTTCTGGCGACAAAATAATATCTGTGAATTCTCCCTCTGATGACACCTTCGTTTTCCAAAATTTCTTGTGCTATGAAGAGATTTTTCTGACACCTATTCACTTCAAAATTCGGAAACTCCCAGTCAATGATCCTTGCAAACCAGACGAGCGCGCCTACATCGTAAAATAAAATTGGCCGGTAGGTCTCTGCTTCTTCGATGATATCAAATCCACTCTCTGAAAACTCTTGTCTGGCAATGCTCAAATACGCTTCCGGAAACGGGACATCAGTTTTTCCCATCAAAAGCTCAACCAATTCTCTGTCATTTTCAGCGCCCACCTGCTGTGTCAGAAAAAGGCCTCCGCGCTTCAACACTCTTTTCAGTTCACTGATATTATATTTTCCATGCCGATTGGTAATAAGCACTCTCTTTTCTCAATGTCTTAGACAAATAAATTACCAGATCATCATCGTTCACACATTCAGCATAGGGAATACAAGGGGCATTTCTGTACCAGACGCCACTTCCATCCGGAATATATCCTCTCTTGACATACATGCGCTGGGCACTCCCGTACCCTGCATGCAGACCAACACCAAGATAAACAAAATCGGCATATTGACCGGCAATTTTCTCAGCCTGGTCCATGAGCGCTGTCCCAATTCCTCTGCGGCGATACTTCTCAAGCACACCGAGATCCACAATTTCCGGAAGGTTGCGATTTCCGAACGGTCCCTCCAATGATTTCAGATAAACATTGATATAACCGGCGACATTGCCTTCATACTCTGCCACAAGCGCAATACATTTTCCCTGTCTCTGGTGTTCCAGACGAGTCAAATATTTATCGACCGTCTGATGCCATCCCTGTGCGATCTCTTCTCGCGTGATACACGCCGCATCTCTTCTCTCCATATTCCGGACGCGCAGAGAGCCTGCGTTTTTATCAATCATAACTTTCCTCCAAGCTGGACCTTTGCCCTCATCAGCATGGCTTCCTCTATCGCCTCATAGATCCTCTTTCCGCTCCTCGGGACACAGTCTTCCACCCAGTTCCACCAGAAATACCCTCCGATATCACGCGCCGACTTCTTCTTCATCGAATAATAGGCGCGCGCCATACGAATCTTGCTGGTTTCTGTGGCATTTTCTGCAGTATTCCCACACTCGCCGATGCCAACTTTGGCTCCCGGAAAAACTTTCTCGAATTCTGAAAATATTTTCTCCCAATCCGGCAGATAGCCCTCATTATCATCCTCGTAGTAACTGATCAGAGCGAAATCCACCTGTTTTTTCAGCGCGTCAGACAGGTACTCAGACATCCAGTGAAATAGATCTTGGTTCTCCGGTCGTGCATAATACATGGTCAGTGCTGTTTTTCCACCCTTGGAGCGAATATATGTATTTGCGCTCTCCACTTTTTTCACAATCAACTCAGGTTTCTGACCAATCCACTCTACGCCATTGATCTCATTTCCAATTTCCCAGATATCTGTGTAAGGAGCCAGAACCCGAAAACAGTCCTGAAAACGTCTCAGATAGGCACTCTCATCCTCATAATCTTTCATGTCATAAGAATCCACCGGACAAGCCATGACAAAGGCGACACTGTGAAGCGCAGAGAATAGCTCCTCATACTCTTCCGCGCTGCTCTCCTCCGACATCACAATCCGAACCGTTGGCTTCACCGGCATCCGCCTGATTGCAGCGATCACATCTTCTCGTTTGATGTCATCATACCAGCTGTCGTCCACTGTGATTCCATAAATCCAGCTCTCAGTATCTTCTGTGCGCTGCAAAGGCGCTTTCTTCTGTCCACTCCCCAAAATATATACCGCGGACAAAATGCCCGTAAAAAGAAGAGACAACACAAAAAACAGTGGAATTTTCCTTTTGCTGCGCTCTGCCCTCTTCTCCTCGTTCACCATCATGGTTCTCCCTCACAGAAGCATTTAATCCAATTCTATTCCAAACGGCACTTCGGCAGATACCAGCGTAAAATTGTGCGCGAGCGGCCCGGATCCTTTTCCAAGATTAAGTCCGGCTGCCAGTGCACCGGTGAGATACGCCTTGGCACGCCGTACAGCCCCCTCCAATGAAAAGCCCTTCGCGAGGTTGGCTGCAATCGCGCTTGAAAGAGTACAGCCTGTACCATGCGTGTTGGAAGTAGAAATGCGCTTTCCCCGGAACCACCGGATTTCTCCGCCTGCATAGAGCAGGTCGTTTGCATCATTCACGCTGTGACCACCTTTCAGCAGCACAGCACAGCCATAGCGGGTTCCGATTCTTTCCGCTGCCTCCAGCATATCCTGTTCGGTTTGAATGTTCAGCCCCGAGAGCACTTCGGCTTCTGGAATATTGGGGGTAACCAGCAGCGCAAGTGGAAACAGTTTCTCTGTCAGGGTTTGCACGGCGTCTGTCTTCATGAGCGCCGCACCGGATGTCGCAACCATGACCGGGTCTAGGACAACATTGACCGCCTTATACTGCCGCAGCTTCTCTGCGATCACACGAATGAGTTCACACGAAGAGACCATGCCGATTTTGACAGCGTCGGGCACAATATCCTCAAAAATGGCATCGAGCTGCTGTCCGAGAAACACTGGCGTCACTTCCTGAATGGCGCTGACGCCGGTCGTATTCTGTGCCGTCAACGCCGTGATAGCGCTCATCGCATAGACGCCATTCATGGTCATCGTCTTCAAATCTGCCTGAATCCCTGCGCCGCCGCTGCAATCACTCCCTGCAATACTGAGTGCCGTATGTAATTTCACGCCCGTATCCTCCTTCTCGGCGATTTTATTTGTGATTCTCTCACAATTCTTTGGCTATCCTGCCTTTAGTAACCGCGCTGCACCATTTCCTCAGAGAGCTTGCGGAGCAAGCGGCACTCTGTCACAATGTCCGCCGCCGAGAAAATTGCGCTGACCAGTGCGACGCCGTCCACACCTGTACCCGCGAGTTCCAATAGATTCGTTCTGCCAATCCCGCCGATCGCGACGACCGGAACTGAAACCGCATCACAGATCGCGCAAAGCGTCTCCCTGCTCACAAGCTCTGCATCTGACTTGGTCGAAGTTGCAAACATTGCGCCGACGCCAAGATAATCTGCACCATTCCGCACAGCCTGCAGTGCTTCCGCAACCGTATGCACCGAAACGCCTATTATCATTTCTTTGTCGACCAAGCGGCGCACGTCGGCGACATCCATATCCTTCTGTCCCACATGAACACCGTCCGCTCCACAGCGAATGGCAATTTCGACCGCATCGTTGATAATGAATGGAACCTCATACTGCCTGCAGAGCGCCCCGATTTTGATTGCCTCCTGTAAGAATTCTGCCTCGCTGAGCTCTTTTTCTCGGAGCTGTATACAACTCGCCCCGCCCTGCAATGCTGCCTCTACCTGCTCCGTAAGGCCCTGTTTTCCAACCCAGGCTCTGTCCGTCACGGCATAGAGCCGCATCATCTCCTCAGCGCACTTCATAGCACGCGCCTTTCGCGAGCTGTTCCGGCGTCATGTTGCAGATTGCATCAATGATATAATTCCGATACGTCGCATTGCCATCCGCCGCAGTCAGCCGCCTGTGCGCGAGCTCGCCCGCATAGCCCATCTCTGCGACTGCCGCCGCAGCGGCTTCGAGCGGATTGTCTGCATTTGCCGCGGCGAAGGCTGCTGTCAGTGCCGAGAGCTGGCAGCCTGTTCCGGTAATTGAGGCCATCATCGGATGACCATTCCGGATGCAGTATGCTGTCTCACTGTCTGCGACAATGTCGATCGCGCCGGTAATTGCAATCACAGCTCCAGCTTTCACAGCAAAGGACTTGGCGAAAGTAACAATCTCCAAAAGATTCTCTTCCGTCACCCGGTCTGCGACATCCGCATCCACACCCTTCGTGCTGCTGCTGCCGAGTGCCAGGGTTTTTATCTCGGAAATATTGCCGCGGATCACCGTAAATTTCACCTCTTCAAGCAGCTGCAACGCAGTCTCTGTCCGAAGTCTTGAGGCGCCAGCGCCCACCGGATCCAGCACGACCGGATGTCCCAGCACATTAGCCTGCTTTCCGGCAAGCAACATCGAGACAATGGTGCGCTTGTTCAAGGTACCGATATTAATGTTGAGTCCCGCGCAGAGCTTCGTGATTTCCTCGACCTCTTCTGCATCATCCGCCATAATTGGAGAGGCACCACAGGCCAACAGGATATTGGCGCAGTCATTGACCGTCACATAGTTCGTAATATTGTGGATCAGCGGACCGGTTGTTCGCACGTTCTGAAACATCCTCTGAAACATTCTCTCTTCTCCTTATTGATTTAAGATTGATTCAGCACTTCCTGCATGCGATGCAGAAGTCTGGCTGTCTGTAAGCTGTAAATCAGAATTGCTGACAGGGCGGCACCGCCAACCGTAGAAATCAGAAACGGAATCACAAATGTATAGAATGCAAGACCCGCAGCGCTCTTTCCCATCAGAAAAATTGCGACAGGATAGGCACACAAGCCGCCGAGCACTGCCGTACCAAACACTTCTCCGAGTAAGGTTCCCAGGATACTTCTGGTCTTGGCATAAACGAGACCGCATAGCAAAGCGCCAAACATACCGCCTGGAAAGGCCATAAGACTGCCCATTCCGAGCACATTGCGGATAAGCGCAGCCGTAAATGCCACAGCGAGTCCATACCCGGGGCCCAGCAATACCGCACACAAAATATTGACTGCATGCTGAATCGGCGCACATTTGCTTCCAAAGGCTGGAAAGGAAAACAGACTTCCCACGACAGCGACTGCACAAAACAGACCGGCAAGCGCCACTTTTCTTGTATCAACTTGTTTCATACTGATCAAATCACCCCTTCTCAATGATTGGAACAAAAAACAGGAGCATACCATCCGCGGTATCCTCCTGTGAAAGAGTAAAAAATTCCCTCCGGCGGCATTATCCACATCAGGTATAAGGGTCGAAGGTGTATCCTTCCTCTCAGCCTGT
>CALLVJ010000133.1 GCA_938010625.1 uncultured Stomatobaculum sp.
CGAGAAGCACCATAATCAGGATGACATAGAGAGTCAGCGGGATGGTCGAAATGATATCCACGATCCGCATCATGAACTCATCGACATTTCCCCCGAGATAGCCGGAGACGCCGCCGTAGAGGATCCCGATCAGAAGGTTCACGATCACCGCGACGAAGGCCACGACGAGGGATACCCTGCTTCCGTACATAAGGCGCGTCAGAATATCCCGCCCCAGAGAATCCGTGCCGAGCAGATAGTCTCGGTTTCGGATCCTTCGGCTTTTCCTCGCTCTTCTTGTTGACTGTATTTGCCGCCTTCACAATGCAGAAGACTGCGAGTGCAATGAAGAAGAAGTTCAGGACATTCTGTAAGAATGCACCATAGGCGAGCGAGACAGCCTCGCCGCCGAGCGGGTTCGGAATCGTCAGCGCAAGTGAAGCGATGTTGATCCGGCCCAGAATCATACCGAGCAGCGGCATGATGATATCATCCACCAGCGACTTCACAATCGTGCTGAACGCACCGCCAATGATCACACCAACTGCCATGTCGAGGACATTGCCTTTCAGCGCAAACTCCTTGAATTCTTTTATAAATCCCTTCATCTATTCCACCTCGCAAGAGCATTATAACAATAGCTGCAATTTCTTTCCAAGTATATCAGCGCGTCTGCAAAATGAGAAATAGAATGTTCCGGAGAAAAAAGGATATTTTATGGTATAATCGACCAGAAAACAGTAAACATAACGGAGAGGAGCAAAGATGCAGGCAGTAATCATGGCTGGCGGCAAGGGCAGCCGTCTCGCAGCGCTCACGAAAGATGAAATTCCAAAGCCCATGGCGCCCTTCCTCGGAAAGCCCCTGCTCGCATGGCAGCTGGAACAGCTGAAACGCTACGGCATTGACCGCGTGACACTTGTGGTCGGTCACCTGAGGGAGAAAATTATTGATTTCTTTGGCGACGGTAGCGCGCTCGGTATGCACCTTGACTACGTGGAGGAGATAGAGCCGCTTGGCACAGCGGGGGCCTTTCCGCTGCTTCTGCCGCACATTGCGAGCGATCATTTCCTGCTTCTCTTTGGAGATATTCGCTTTGATATTGATATTCTGCGGATGGAGCGCTTTTTCCTGGAAAAGGCGGCAGACTGTCTGCTTTTTGCGCATCCAAATGCCCATCCCTACGACTCGGATCTCATTGTGACGGACGGCGAAAATCGCGTCACAGGTTTTGACTCGAAGCACAATGTGCGGACGGGCTGGCAGGATAATCTTGTGAATGCAGGTATCTATATCCTTTCGCGAGACATGCTGCGCCGCGTTCCGAAAGTGAAAAAGACAGATTTTGAGAAGGAACTTCTTGCCTCAATGGCGGAGAGAGGTGAGGCGATTTTTGCCTACCGCTCTCCCGAATATGTGAAAGATGTCGGCACGGTGGACCGCATTCGGGCGGCGGAGACGGAGTGGAGGTCGGGCTTTCCGGCAAAGCGGAATCTCGAATTCCCGCAGCGCGCAGTATTTCTTGACCGGGACGGCGTCATCAACCGCTGCAATGGCTTTGTGCGGACGCCAGAGGAATTGGAGCTTCTGCCCTGTGCTGCGAAAGGGCTCAGTCGGCTGAACAGCTCGCCCTATCTCGCACTTGTCGTGAGCAACCAGCCGGTGGTAGCACGCGGCGAGACCAGCGAGGCAGAGCTCACGGTGATTTTCAACAAGATGAAGACCTTGCTCGGGCGGGAGGGCGCCTTTGTGGACGACGTTTTCTATTGTCCGCATCATCCGGACAGCGGTTTTCCGGGCGAGATCAGGGAATTGAAAATTGACTGCGACTGCCGGAAGCCGAAGATCGGCATGCTGCGTCGGGCGGCGGAGCGCTATCACCTGGATCTCTCTGCCTGCTATTTGGTCGGCGATACGACGACAGACATCCAGTGCGGAAAGAATGCGGGTGTGAAAACTGTGCTGGTGCAGACGGGAGAGGCCGGGCAGGATCGGAAGTATGCGGTCACGCCGGATATTGTCGCAGAAGACCTCGCAGATGCGGCGGCAAAGATTCTCGCGGCGCAGTGATTCTACTAGAGCGAGAAAGCAATTCGTGGTAGAATGGATATAGATTAGAATGAATGTTGATGAGGGAAGAAAGTAAGCAAGACGGAGGAAGAAAGAATGGCAGAGAGAGGATATTCGCGTGAACTCGCGGAGGCGATTGATAACTACCTGATTGAGAACGACTGGAGCATCTCGTTTGACAAGGACACGGGAATTTTTCGCTTTGGCCTTTCGATTGACGGCAAGCTGCAGCAGATCCGCTATGTGATTGTAGTCGGCCAGCAGTCCTATACCTGCTATGCAATTTCGCCGATCGGTGCGGACAAGGACGATGCGCGCATGATGAAGGAGATGGCGGAGTTTACTTGCCGCGCCAACTACAATCTGAAACTCGGCAATTTTGAGCTCGACATGCGGGATGGAGAGGTGCGCTTCAAAGTGCATGTGGACAGCACGGGAATGGTACCAAACCGCGATATCATTGACAATAGCATTTCTTGTCCTGCGGCTATGTTTGAGCGCTATGGCAAGGGAATTACCGGCATTGTCTTCAACGAGGAGAAGGCGGAGAGCGCTGTCGCAAAATGCGAAGAGGATATGTGAGCGTGGAAGCGTAACAGAAAAAGGAGTTGTGCAGCTGCACAGCTCCTTTTTTCATTGAGTCCAGAGACCACTTGCGCCGCAGGGCAGGGTAAGACCGTTTTCGCTGACCGGAAGGCCCAGTTCTTCGGCAACAATGTTGCCGCCGAAACGCGGCGTGATCAGATCGCCGAGCAGGTAGGAGAGGACGGAAGCCTGCAGGCCTGTCGTATAGGAGCTGATTAAGAAGAAGATCGGCGTATCCGAGAGCAGGGAAACGCAGTCCACGAGGAGATCGTAGAGTGTGTCCTCGAGTTTCCAGAGTTCGCCGTTCGGGCCGCGCCCATAGGACGGCGGATCCATGATGATCGCGTCGTAGTGGTGGCCGCGCCGAAGTTCGCGCTGCACGAATTTCGCGCAGTCATCGACCAGCCAGCGGATGGGCGCAGCCGAGAGACTGGAGGACGCAGCATTTTCCTTTGCCCAGGCGACCATGCCTTTGCTCGCATCGACATGTGTCACTTCGGCGCCCGCGGCCGCCGCGGCGAGAGTGGCGCCGCCGGTGTAGGCGAAAAGGTTTAAGACGCGCGCGGGATGCCCCTGCTGCATCGCGCCGTTAATAATGGAAGAAAAGCGATCCCAGTTTGCCGCCTGCTCGGGAAAGAGCCCCGTGTGCTTAAAGCGGAAGGGCTTTAACTGGAAGCGGAGCGTACTTGTGCGGGGCTTCACAAGGGATGCGGGAAGTGCATAGGAGATGTCCCACTGCTTCGGCAGGGAGAAGAATTCCCAGTCGCCGCCCCCGCGGTTACTCCGGTGGTAGTGCGCATCCGGCTTTCGCCAGCGCGGGTCTTTTTTGTCGCCGCGCCAAATGACCTGCGGATCCGGGCGCACCAAAAAAAAGTTTCCCCAGCGCTCCAGCTTTTCCCCTCCGGCACAATCCAAAACTTCATACTCTTTCCAGCGATCGGCTCTCAGCATAGCAGCCTCCTCTCTCAGCAGATATACGATCTAGTCTAACAAAGCGCGAGGAGAGCTTCAAGGCGCTTTCTTACAACTTTCTTGTGTTTTTGCAGAAAGCTTTCAAGAATTGTTCCGCCGTGCTAGAATAGCGGAAACTGAGTGACAGAAGTTCACAACGGAGGGAATCTTATGAAAAAGAAGATGGCAGTTGTGCTCCTTGCGGCGGCGAGCCTGATGCTTGCGACCGCTTGCGGCGCAAAGAAGAACAGTGATACGACAGCGGCAGAGTCCGCGAGCAGTGCGGCGGAGTCCCAGGCAACGAGCGAGGGCGCGAGCACGGTAGCGAATGAGAGCACGGATCCGGGCGATGAGAATGTCGTCTACGATACCTACTCGCCAGAGGAGCTCTCTTCCATTCAGCAGTCTGAGGAAGAAGAGAACGCAAAGGAAGATGCCGAAGAGGACGCAAAGGATGAGGCCGAGGAGACAAAAGCGCAGGGTTCTGAGCAGGCAGATGATGGCCCGACCGGCAAGGTGACCAAGATCAAGAAGAATAAGGCTGGTAACTATGTGAAGCCGGAGAGCACGAGCAAGGCTGTCGAGCCGCCGCTCAGTGCGACCATATCGGAGGAGTCGGAATCCGCCCATTAAAAAATGAAAGAGTAAAAAAGAGCTGTGTCACTACTTGCACAGCTCTTTTTTTTGTAGTATACTATACGGCGCTGTGACATGATAGCTGTGAAGCGTGAGGTTGCTGTCTCAAAGGGGCAGGAGTTCCGCAGAGCGAATGTCAAGTCTCGATACTGACGACAAGTCACTGTACAAACGAAGAGCGCCGGATTTCGAAAGAAAGAGGCCTGCCGCGGAGTTTCCACTAGGACACGCCCGGCACTGTGTACAGTCACCGCTTGTCGTACTTCAAAAAAGTGCGAAAAGGAGGCGACTTTTTTTATGGCAAATCAGGTAATGAGAATCACGTTGAAGGCGTATGATCACAAGCTGGTTGATCAGTCTGCCGGAAAGATTGTCGACACGGTGAAGAGAACGGGAGCTAAGGTCTCCGGTCCGATTCCGCTGCCGACCAGAAAGGAAGTAGTTACAATTCTTCGTGCGGTTCACAAGTACAAGGACAGCCGCGAGCAGTTTGAGCAGAGAACCCACAAGAGACTTATTGATGTTCTCGCGCCGACGGACAAGACAGTGGATGCGCTGTCTCGTCTCGAGATGCCGGCGGGCGTTCACATTGATATTCGCATGAAGACAAAATAATATCCTGCTCTAGTATGAGCGCTGCCTGGCGCTCCGCTGTAGGATAAACAGGAGGAAGAAATGAAAAAGGCAATTCTTGCAACAAAGGTCGGTATGACCCAGGTCTACAATGAGGCCGGTGTGCTTGTGCCGGTCACGGTACTGAAGGCAGGTCCCTGCGTCGTGACTCGCGTCAAGAGCGAAGAGAGCGACGGCTACAATGCGGTCCAGGTCGCGTATGGCGAGATCCGCACGAAGCTTGTCAACAAGCCGGATGCTGGCCAGCTTGAAAAAGCCGGCGTTGAGAAGGAGGTTGTGACCCGCGGCGAGCACAAGAGAGAAGTGTTTAAGGCAGGCCGTTTCCTCAGAGAGTTCCGCTTCGAGAACGCTGCTGCGTTCCATGTGAAGGATGTCATCAAGGCAGATATCTTCGCGGCAGGCGACAAGATTGATGCGACGGCTGTCTCCAAAGGCAAGGGCTTCCAGGGCGCTATCAAAAAGAACGGCCAGCACCGCGGGCCGATGGCGCACGGCTCCAAGTTCCACAGACACCAGGGCTCCAACGGTTCCTCTTCGGATCCAAGCCGTGTGTTCAAGGGCAAGGGGATGCCGGGCCACATGGGTCATGTGACAGTCACGACGCAGAACCTCGAGGTCGTGAAAGTCGACGCTGAGAACGACCTCATTCTGGTCAAGGGCGCAATCCCGGGTTCCAGAAAAGCTCTGGTCACGCTCCGCGAGACGGTAAAGAGCAAGAAGTAATTCGAGAGGAAAGGAGGAACGCAAGATGGCAAACGTATCTGTTTACAATACCGACGGCAAGGAAGTCGGAACGATTGAATTGAATGACGCTGTGTTCGGCGCAGAGCTGAACGAGCATCTTGTACATATGGCTGTGGTCGCACAGCTCGCCAATAAGCGCCAGGGAACGCAGAAAGCGAAGACCCGCTCCGAGGTTTCCGGAGGCGGCAGAAAGCCGTGGAGACAGAAGGGAACTGGCCACGCAAGACAAGGTTCCACGAGATCTCCGCAGTGGAAGGGCGGCGGCGTTGTCTTCGCACCGACCCCGAGAGATTACACCATCACCCTGAACAAGAAGGAGAAGCGCCAGGCGCTGCGCTGCGCACTCTCGAGCCGTGTTCAGGAGCAGAAGTTCATCGTCCTCGAGAGCTTTGGACTCAGCGAGATCAAGACGAAGAAGATGGCAGAGACCTTGAAGAATCTGAAAGTTCAGAAGGCGCTGGTTGTTGCGCCGGAGAACGACAAGACGACGGTTCTCTCTGCGAGAAATATTGCTGGCGTCAAGACGGCATCGCCGAAGACCATCAATGTGTATGATATTTTGAAGTACAATACGGTGGTCACGTCGAAGGACGTTGTCGCCACGATTGAGGAGGTGTACGCATAATGGCAAGCATTCAGTACTATGATGTGATCCTCAAGCCGCTGGTCACCGAGAAGAGCATGGCGGGCATGGCGGAGAAGAGATACTGCTTCCTGGTTCATCCGGAAGCAAACAAGACGATGATCAAGGAAGCGGTGGAAAAGATGTTTGCTGGCGCGAAGGTGAAGAGCGTCAACACGATGAACCGCCCGACCAAGACCAAGCGCAGAGGCGTGACCTTCGGGCAGACTGCAAAGAGCAAAAAGGCGATTGTGCAGCTCACCTCGGACTCCAAGGAGATTGAGATCTTCCAGGGCTTGTAAATGCCTCAAACTATGCGGTGTGAATCCGCGATAACAAACTAAAGGAGAAGACAATGGGAATTAGAAAGTATACCGCGTATACTCCGTCGAGAAGAAACATGACGGGTTCCGATTTCGCTGAGATCACGAAATCCACGCCGGAGAAGTCCCTGGTCGTGAGCAAGAAAAAGCATGCCGGGCGCAATGCGCAGGGTAAGATCACGGTCAGACACAGAGGCGGCGGCGCGAGAAGAAAGTACAGAATCATCGACTTCAAGAGAAACTCGAAGGACGGTATCCCGGCAAAGGTTATCGCGATCGAGTACGATCCGAACAGAACGGCGAACATCGCTCTGCTTTGCTATGCGGACGGCGAGAAGACTTACATCCTTGCGCCGCAGGGGCTCGCGGTCGGTCAGACTGTGATGAGCGGAGACAAGGCAGAGGCGAGAGTTGGCAACTGCCTTCCGCTCGCACTGATTCCGGTCGGCGCTGAGATTCATAACATTGAACTCTATCCGGGTAAGGGCGCACAGCTGGCGCGCGCTGCCGGCATCACGGCACAGCTCATGGCAAAGGAAGGCAAATATGCAACGCTTCGTCTCCCGTCCGGCGAGATGAGAATGGTTCCGATCAACTGCCGCGCAACGATGGGCAGCGTCGGAAACGGCGAGCATAACTTGATTAACCTCGGCAAGGCGGGCAGAAAGCGCCACATGGGCATCCGCCCGACGGTTCGCGGCTCTGTCATGAACCCGAACGGCGGCGGCGAAGGCAGAGCGCCGATTGGACGTCCGGGTCCGTGCACACCTTGGGGCAAGCCTGCTATGGGCCTCAAGACCAGAAAGAAGAATAAGCAGTCCAATAAGCTGATTGTCAGAAGAAGAAACGGCAAGGCCTAATTAAGGGAGGATACAGATGGCACGTTCACTGAAAAAAGGACCCTTCGCAGACGAGAGCCTGCTCAAGAAGGTCGAAGAAATGAACAAATCCGGCCAGAAGTCGGTGATCAAGACCTGGTCCCGCCGCTCCACGATCTTCCCGGCTATGGTCGGTCTCACGATCGCGGTTCAC
>CALLVJ010000134.1 GCA_938010625.1 uncultured Stomatobaculum sp.
CTGGATGCTTCCATTTGCCGAACGCTGGCCGTAGTTCTGACCGAGCGTCTCATCATAAGTCAGACTGACCTGGTTCTTGTTGACCCAGTCCTGCGCTGCCTTCATGCCGAGCGCTTCGCTCGACACCTTGCCGTTTTTGTCCTCTGTCCAGACTCTGGTATAAAACGGCACAGCCTGAATCAGCTTTTCCTTCGGAATCTCTTCGAGGCAGGCGTCAAGTCCCGCCGTCACAAAGTCGAGGGAAGCCGTGCTGCCCGGCGTATCGCCATTCGTGTGCTCATCATAGCCCATGTTGACTATATAGTCACAAAAAACCGCGAGTTCTTTTCTGTCGTAATAGGCATTAAACTTTGCGGGATTCGGAACATCCACCGTGAGATAGAGCTGCTTTGCATGGCAGGCGACCGAGAGCTCTCGGATAAATTCGAGGTACTGGTCAACAGCCTCCTGTTTGATGAGCTCGAGATCCACATTAATGCCGTCAAAGCCGTAGAGATCCGCATCCGCGATCAGCGAGTCAATCAGCTTTTTCCGCACAGAGGTCTTTTTCAGGAGCTCTCCCGTCGTGACACTCTTATCAAAGTTGTCGAGCAGGGCAAAGACCTTGAGTCCCTTCTCATGTGCCGCCTCCACATAGGCGCGGTCAGCATAGCTCTGATAATCGCCCTCGTTGCCGCGGAGCGAAAACCAGGTCGGGACAATCACATTCATGCCGCTTGCATTGCCCGCGAGAGTCGAAAGCCCCTGGTTTGCCGCCTGGTTGGACACGAGATGAAAACCGAGAAGCACCTTGCCGCCGAGCGAGAGCGCACCGTAGTCCTGCGCTGCAAACGTATTCTCATAAGGCACAGTCTCTGCTGCCCGCAGACTTCTCTGTTGCACATAGCCGGTAAAGCCACTGTCGGTCTTGACGCGCACCCAGCGCGCAGCATCTGTCTTAGCATCGGCATGATCCGGGATCACGCGGAGCGCTTCCGCCTTTGCCGCGACCGTGACAATGCTGCCGCGCACACTTGGCCGGCTCCGGAGCACGGTTTTATGCTTTGCCGCCCGCACTTCATCGCTCTTCGGTGCGGTCTCAACGAAAAGACGCTTCACCTCACCCTCGGTATAAGCCTCGGTGCGCACATCTGTAAATTCGCGTAGCAGCGGCAGTGAGAGGTAGAGTTCCTGCTCTTTGACGAAAAAGAGCGGCTTGCCCTCTGTGTCCACTTCCTCCGCCGTAAACGTGTGAACTTTGTCCGGCGCTGCATAGACCAGGCTCTTCTCGTCCGTGTCCCAGTAAAAGCGCTGGTTCATCTCCCGTTTCACGAGGGACAGCGGCAGGTAGACGCTGCCATTCTGCAGAACCCCCTTGTCGCTCTGCAGCTCATAGTCATAGAGCACAGCGACTTCATCGCCCTGCACGCCGAACAGTCTGTTCTCACTGATGTGGGTGCGGCTTGGCCCGAACCGTTGATACCAGAGTCCCAGAATCAGCGCAATGAGCGCGAGAAGCAGAAGGATGGGCAGCACCGGCTTGTTCCCGCTGCGCTTTCGGCTGCGCCCCGTTGTCTGCAACTCCGTTGTTTCATTCTTTTCTTCCAAGATAATCCTCCTCTGAAATACAATTACATTCTCTTGAAGTACAATTACATCTTCTTAATATTAGGAAGAGAGCTCTAAATTCAGTCCAGAGAAGTATATCATAAAACCGTGGTGTCTGTGTAAAGACAAGCAAAAAAGCGACAGTGCGCTCCGTGACAAGCGCACTGCCGCCTGTGCTCCAAACTTGCAGGCTCGGCAGCACATACAGCGAATGACTTATTTTACCGTGACACAATGGCGGAATTGCGAATTCCTCGAGTTGCCGCCCTCTGCTGCGCGAGATGGATGGCGTAGTTCACGCATACAAAAAAGCGCCGGACAGCTCCGGATTTCTTGGTATTTTCTTGGGGATACGCCGCGCGGATGCGCGCGACGCGGCGACAGAAATGTCGCCTGCTTAGAAATGAAACTTTTGTCTTGGGGACAAGATCTGAAACCGCTGCCTCCTGTTCTCCATCCGATTAAAGTATACCATACTGCTTATAATCTTCAATTGCCAAATGCGGCATTCCGGTGTATTATGCTTTAACAAAATAGAAAGAGGTGAAGTCCATGAAATTAGAGCGCGTCAGCGAGTACCAGATCAGCTGCACGCTGTCCGGTTTTGATTTGATTGAGCGCGACATTGAGCTCAATGAACTCGCATATGGCAGCAAAAAAGCAAGACGCCTTCTTCGGGAGATGATGCAGCAGGCATCCTCTGAATTGGGCTTTGAAGTCGATAATATGCCGCTGCGCGTGGAGTCCATACCGCTCTCCAATGACAGCATTCAAGTGTTGATTACCAAGGTAGATGATCCGGAAGAGATGGATGCGCGCTTTTCGCGCTTTGTCCCCTCGGCGGATATGGACGATGACGACCGCTCCGGATTCTCCGATTTTCTGCAGGAACCGGACAGCCGGACGGCTCCCGCATCCTTTGACGATGAAGAGATGAATGCGTTTCTTCGGAAATGCGTTGCGACTGCAGAAGATCTTCCGTCCAGCTATGACGTCAAAAAAATTCCAGAGCCATCTGCACAGATGGTTCGCGGCTTCCGCTTCTCCAATCTGGATGCCGTCATCACCGCTGCGCACGCCCTGCAGGGCACTGCCAATTTTGCAAAAGAGGCTCTTTACCGGAATCCGGAGAACGGCCAGTACATCCTTGTCCTCCGCTTTCGCAAGCAGGCTTCTCTGCGCACCGCCTTCCTCTGCAATGGCTTAAGCGAGTACGGCGATCCGTTGCCTTTGACGCCCGCGCGCGTCGCCTTCTATGACGAACACTTTGACTGCATCCTCTCGAAGGATGTGCTCAGTTCGCTCGCGAAGCTCTGATAGTGAATCTTAAGTTTAGTTAGTTGATAATAATAAATTGTCCGCCATGTACCTCGAAAAGTGCAAGTTTGCCAACGTGTACGCTTGTATTTATGCCTCCTTTCGTTTACAATGTGGGAAACAGCAAAGATGCTGTCCTAGTTCAGAAGAATCAAGGAGGATTTTGAGTATGGCACGCAGAATTTCTGATGCTTGCGTCAGCTGTGGCAGCTGCGCTGGTGAATGTCCGGTCGGTGTGATCTCCCAGGGCGATTCGCAGTACGTGATCGACGAGTCCGGCTGCATTGATTGCGGTGCTTGCGAGGCAGTATGTCCTGTCGGCGCAATCTCTGAGGCAAACTGAGTATAACTCACAACAAAAAGCTCCGGGCTTCGGCCCGGAGCTTTTTTGTGTCATCGCGCCATATTGACAAAGCGCGTGGTATCCGGCTTCCAGACCAGGCTGACTGTGCCGATCGGGCCGTTTCTCTGCTTCGCAATGATGACCTCTGCCTCATTTGGATGTTCAGTGTCCTTGTTGTAGTAATCATCGCGGTACAAAAACATCACGACATCTGCGTCCTGCTCAATGGCGCCGGACTCGCGGAGATCCGAAAGCATGGGGCGGTGATCCGGTCGCTGCTCCACTGCGCGCGAGAGCTGCGAGAGCGCAATGACAGGCGCCTGCAATTCTCGCGCCAGAGCCTTCAAGTTGCGGGAGATGTCGGAAATCTCCTGCTGCCGGTTCTCGCCCGATTTGCCGCTGCCACTCATGAGCTGCAGGTAATCAATGATCACGAGGTCCAAGCCGTGCTCGAGCTTCTGTTTCCGGCACTTGCTCCGGAGTTCGCCAATGCCAATGCCTGCCGTGTCGTCAATGACCAGATTTTTGCTCTCGGAGATGCGCGCTGCCGCCTCCATGATGTTCCCAAAATCACCGCCCGAGAGATCTCCATTTCGCATCTTCTGCGCGTCGACGCTTGATTCCATCGAGAGAATACGATTTACCAGCTGCTCCTTGCTCATTTCGAGCGAGAAAATCATACAGGAGAGACCATTTCGCACCGCAGCGTGCTCCACAATGTTTAACACGAAGGCGGTCTTTCCCATCGAGGGACGCGCTGCAATCAGCACGAGATCCGAGGGCTGCAGACCGCTCAGCTTCCGGTCGAGATCAATGAAGCCGGTTGGAATGCCCGTCACCTCTGCGCCGTTCTGATAAGCCGCCTGAATTTTTTCCAGCACGCGCAGCGTAATCTCCGAAATTGAGGTGAACTCTGCCGCACTCCTCTGTTGCAGAATGCGAAACATCTTCTCCTCGCTCTCCGCGAGCAGGCTCTCCAACTCCTGGCTGTCCGCGTAGCAGCTGTTTGCAATCTCCTCACTCGCCTGAATCAGCTTCCGCTTGACTGCCTTCGCCCGCACAATCTTCGCATATTCCCGGATATTCGCGGCAGTCGCTTCACTCTGCGCAATCTCGCGCAAAAAGTCCAGTCCCTGCATTTCCGGCGGCACATCTTTTGTCTTTAGTTTTTCCTGCACGGTCAGAATATCGACCGGCTTGCCCTCATCGAAGAGTTCTGCCATACATTCAAAAACGATGCGATACTGCCTGGAATAAAAATCCGCCGCACTGCAATGCTCCAGCGCGACGGCAAGGCTGTTCTGATCCACAAAGACTGCACCGAGGATAGAGCGCTCTCCTTCCTCACTGTGCGGCATGATGCGCTTTAGCACATTCTGGCTGTCGTCCGTCATTTTGCTTCCGTCACATTTACCTTGAGGGTCGCCTGCACATCGCGGTGCAGCTTGACCTGTGTCTCATACGTTCCAAAGTTCTTGATCGGCTCTGCGAGTGCAATCTTCTTCTTATCGAGCGCAAGACCAAGCTGTTCCTTCACGGCCTCCGCGAGCTCCCTGGTCGAGACGGAGCCATAAGTCTTTCCATTCTCGCCTCCCTTAATATGCACAGTCACGCTGCCGGCCTCGATCTTTGCCGCGAGCGCCTTTGCCTCGGCAAGCTGCTCCGCCGCAATTTTCGCCTCATTGGCCTGCTTTAGCTTGAGGGTATTCAAATTTTCAGGCGTCGCCGCTGCACCGAGTTTTTTCGGCAGCAAAAAATTGCGCGCATAGCCCTCTGAGACTTCCACGAGCGTGCCCGCCTTCCCGAGCGACTTCACATCCTGTAATAATACAATTTTCATGAGATTTCTCCTTTCAACAGCATCTCGTCAATGACCTGTTTTACCTGCTCCATGGCCTCTTCCTGCGTGAGCCCCGAGAGCTGTGCGCCGGCAATGGTGCGGTGACCACCGCCGCCAAGCTTTTCCATCATAACCTGCACATTCACCTCGTCGATGGCGCGCGCCGAGAGATAAACCTTCTCGCGAAAGGTTGTCGCGACGATACTTGCCTTCACGCCGATCACATCGAGCAGATCATTTGCCGCCTGGGCGCCTACCACCGTCGGATTGTCGAGACCTTCCGCGTCGCAGTAGCTCAGCGCAAAATTCTCGCGGTAAATTTCCGCATTGTGAATTGCCTCGCTCTTTGCGCGATAATCCTCTAACTTCTCACGGAACAACTTGCGGACGCGCGTCACATCCGCGCCATTTCGCCGCAGGAAGGCTGCCGCCTCGAACGTTCGAACGCCGGTCTGGTTCTGGAAATTGTGGGTGTCAATCACAATACCAGCATACATGGCATCGGCCTCAACTGCCCGGATTTTTACCTCATCCGAGATATACTGCACGACTTCTGCGACCATCTCGCAGGCACTCGAGGCATAGGTCTCAACATAAGAGAGCTGGGCATTCCGGATAGAATCCTGGCTCTGACGATGGTGATCCAGCACCACAATGGTCTTCGCCACGTCCAGGAGCCGCGGCCCTTCGACCATAGAGGGCCGGTTTGTATCCACGACAACAAGCACAGAGTCCTCGTCGAGGAGCTGTAGCGCCTCCTCCTCGGGAATGAACATGTCCTCCGGATAGTCGCCATTCTGAAAACGCGCGAGCATTGGCCGGATGGCACCATTGACCGCCGAGGAGACAATGTGCGCCTCCTTGCCCATGGTAGCCGCAATGCGCCAGATGCCGACTGCCGCACCGAGCGAATCAATATCCATGAGCTTGTGCCCCATGATCAAGAGCCTGTCCTTGTTCTCAATCAGCTCGCGGAACGCATGCGCCTTGACGCGCGCCTTGACGCGCGTGGTTTTTTCCTTGGAATTCGACTTGCCACCAAAGTAGCGGATGTTCTCACCGTCCTTGACGACCGCCTGGTCACCGCCGCGCCCAAGCGCCATGTCAATCGCCTGACGCGCAAAGTCATAGCACTGCGCATAGCTGTTGCCGCCGTCGCCGATGCCGATGGAGAGCGTAATACGCATCTCATTGCCAATGTTCACAGTCTTGACCTGCTCCAGAATGTCAAACTGACTGTCCAGGAGGTCCAAAAGATAGCGGCGCTCAATCACAAAGAAGTATTTGTCCTTCTCGAGCTTCTTCATAATCGCCTGCATCCCGTCAAAGTAGCGTACAATCTTCCGGTCAATCATCGCCGTGAGAAGGGGCCGGCGCACCTCATCGACGCTCTCCATCGCCTCTTCATAGTTGTCGAGATACAGGAGACCTGCCGTCAGGCGGCGGCTCTCCTCTTCCTCCCGGAGCGTAAGGAGCGCTGTCTCATCATAAAAATAGACGGCAAACACCGACTCCGCATTGGTCTGCTCCCGCACAAGCCGCACGCGAAGCTGCAGTGCGCCGAGGCTCACATGGTAGTCCGCACTCTCGGCAATTTTGGCGAGTTTCTCCCGCGTGAACTCCGGAAATAGATCTTCTAAGCGCTGCGGGGTCTTGTGCGCCGCCGCGAGGAGCTCTGTCATCGCCTCGTTCTGGTAGGCAAAAGCACCCGTTCTGTCCAACAACCCATAGCAGATATCCAGCTGATCGGCGAGCCGCGCCTGCATGCTGTCCGTCGCCGCCGAAAAGCCAATCAGCGCCCGACCGATTTCTGCGCCGGAAACTGCATACAACCGGAGACAAAGACCGCCGGAGAGCAGCGCGAGCAAAAAGACCAAAAGCCCCGTCTCCCAGCTCGAAACGCAGATTAATACCGCCATCAATATAGAAAGGACGGCGGGAAATATGGGCCATCGCAGATAGCTGCGCAACTTTTCCTGCGCTTTTCTTTCCTCTCTCATTCTTCCTCCCGTCAATACAGCCAGTCGTATTGCTAACGATTATAACATAGGAACGCAAGCGCGGCATACCGGCATTTTGCTGTTCTATACAAGGCTGGGGGGCTGTGTTATAGTAAGCATATGTCAAAAAACAATGAAAAAACCAATGTGTGCCGTCTCCTGGACGGCAGGAAACTCTCGTATGTCGAACACAGCTATCCCCCGGAAGAGGCCGTCAGCGCAGAGGAGGTCGCAACGTATCTCGGTCAGAATCCGGCGCAGGTCTTCAAGACTCTGGTCACGGTCGGAAAATCCGGCCAGCACTATGTCTTTGTGATTCCAGGTCCGGCTTCTCTCTCCTTAAAGAGCGCAGCCAAAGCTGTCGGCGAGAAGTCCATCGCCATGCTCCCGCAGCGGGATCTTCTGCCGCTCACGGGCTATGTGCACGGTGGCTGCTCGCCGATTGGCATGAAAAAATTCTTTCCGACTGTGATTGATGCAAGCGCAGCGCAGTTTCCGAGCATTATCATCTCTGCCGGCAAGCGCGGCTATCAGGTGGAACTGAGCCCGGAGGTGCTCGGCAAACTGATACGCTTTTCGTATGCAGCTCTCACCGAGTAAGTATCCCAGAGAGGTAAACAACACATGGCACAACAGGCAAGTAAGCGAAAAAAGAAGAAGGCACATATTGTCGTCCGCATCCTGAAGACCCTGCTTCTCGTCTTCATGCTCTGTATTCTAGCAGCGGTCGTTTTTTTCTTCATCAAGGTGTTTCCGGATTTGCAGTCTATCCAGCAGCACGCCTATGAGACCTATCAGCACATGTCCGAGGACGATTTCCGCCTCGTGACAGACACTGAGATCTTTGACAAGGATGATCAGCAAATCGGCGTGATCAGTTCCGGTCATCACTATGTCTATGTCGGCTCCGATGACATCAGCCCCTGGCTGAAAAAGGCCTATGTTGCGCAGGAGGACCGGCGCTTTTATTCGCACCACGGCGTGGACTGGCTCGCCATTGCCCGCGCGGGGCTCTCCTATGTCAAGCACCGTCGCGTAACCCAGGGCGGCTCCACGATTACCCAGCAGGTCATCAAAAATACCTATCTCACGCAAGAGCGCTCTCTCAAGCGAAAATTTACCGAGATACTCTTAGCGCCCAAGCTCGAGAAGCGCTTCGGCAAAGACAAGATACTCGAGTTTTACTGCAACGGCAGCTTCTACGCGCACGGCTGCTACGGCGTAGAAGCCGCGAGCCGCTACTATTTCGATAAGAGCGCCAAGGATCTGGAACCCTGGGAGGCAGCCGTGCTGGTCGGCATCAGCAACCGTCCGGCGACCTATGAACCGGTCAACCATCCCAAGAATTCGCTTCGCAAGCGAAATGAAGTATTGAACAGTCTCTACA
>CALLVJ010000135.1 GCA_938010625.1 uncultured Stomatobaculum sp.
TTTCCGGAGCTCCAGCATCAGCGCAATCAGCCCGACCCGGTACCCCGCCGCCGAGAACACGGCGCACGTCTCTCCCTGTCTGAGAATACTGAGCGGCAACTGCCCTGGCTCCAAGAATAGCGTGCGGGCAAAGTTCTCTTCACAGGCGTCATAATCGTCCAGGCAGTGAAATGCTGTTGGAAACAGCGTCTTTAATTCTTTGCAGCTGCCTATCTCTGCCGCTTCTTCCTCCCGAAGAAAAAAGTGCAGAGAGAGCTCTTTTTCTGCGCAGAGCGCCCGCAGCGTGTCCTACTCTGCCAGGATCTCGTTTGCAATGTGCTCACTCGGCTCTTCGCCCGGCGCGAGCAGGAATTCCATTGCAAAGGGAGTTTCATTTTTGAGGCCGCCAATCACTGACAACTGAATATTGCCGAGCAACTCTTCCGTGCACACTTCCGGAAAACTGAGCAACAGTTCTTTTGCTGCCCCACCTGCGAGTGAAAATGCAACTCGTTTTCCATACGCATTGCCATTGGGCAAGCGTTTCTCCGTGAAGAGCTCATAATCTCCATCTGGCAGCTGCAGGGCGAGACTATTCTGCTCCCACTGTCTCTTCTCCAGATCTAACTCTTTTCCATTTCCATATAGCGTCCAATGCTGTTCATAGCGGAGCTCCGCCTCTTCCTTTTTGAGAATCAGCACATTCCGCGCGACATCTTCCGCACAAAACGGATGGAAGGCGCTCCCTTCAAAATAGAGCGCCGCACCGTCTTCTTCCCGGCGTCTCACCGCAATGCCGCTGCCGCGCAGGATCCGAAGTGCTTCAAGAATCTTCTCTTCGCTCTGCTTCCCCTTCATAAGACAGCGCCGTGCGGCCGCACAGGCTTCCTCTGACCATTCCCGGCGGAAGTGGCAGAGCGGCTCAAGGCCAAAGCGCTCCGGCAGTATCCCCTCCAAAAAAACTGTGATTGGTACTGCCTTCCGGTGCCGCATAGCCGCCTGGTACTCCGGTTCTAAGAGTTCCTCCCGCACATCCACCAAATCTTTTCCCGAGAGAGAGGCGAGAAACGCTCTCCGGTACATACGCTCTTCTGGCGTCACCGCGCGCTGCAAAAAAGCGGCTGTGCGGTCGCGCCGCGCCGCGCACTTTGCCCGCAGCTTTTCGCTGCAACGCGCTATCTTTTCTGCGGCAAGCGAAAGTTCTTCTGCGCTCTGTCGCGGCGCAGTGCGAACCCCATCTGGCGCAAAGAAACGAAATTCTTCTTCTGCCATCTCTTCTGCGCAGTCGGATTCCGCAATGCGCTGACTGCCGCTCCGAAGATCCAACATGACACTCCTGATCCCCTGCTTTCCCTGAAAACGCAGATAAACGCTGCCCTTTCCGAGAAAAAGCTCTTTTTCTTTGCCCGATTCCGGCACAAAAGTCGCAATCATTCGGAGACCCGCACTATTCAGGAGATAGAGGGTAACCCGCTCTGCCATTTCCGCCTGAACCTGAAGTCTCACTGGATCGGCATAGCGCTGCAACTGATTCAGATAGAGCACCCCATTGTATTCACCAATATAGTCCTCTCCCTGAAGCGCTGCCGCATCGAGCGCTGTCTTGCCGCCCGGCAAAAGCGGATAGTAGCGCGAATGCACGAGCATCGCGCGCCCTGCCGCCGCGACAAACCAGCCAGTGTCATCGAGCTCCCCCGGCTCGCAGGCACCTGCAAAATGCCAGCCACCATCTACCCAGTACTCAACCCAGGCATGATTGTCCTCGCAGTGCGCCCACCAAGGCACATATACCTGACGCGCCGGAATACCGACCGCGCGGAGTGCATTCACATAAAAGACAGATTCCTCCCCGCAGCGTCCCTGACCAGCCTCCCAAAACCCCGCCGCTGAAATGGTTCTGCCGTCACTTGAGACATAACTGCCTTCTGCCGCGCAGGCATAGTTGACAGCGCGCGCAAGGGCAGCGCCGCAAAGCGCTTCTTCCCCCTCCCCTTTGAGATGCGCTGCGATGCAGTCGAAGAGACGCGCGCGCACTGGTCGCAGCTCTTCATTGTTGACGCGCGGCAATAATACATACTGAAGGAAAAGGCTCTCGGGAAGCGCCCGCAGTGCTTCCTTCATCCGGTACAGTTCAAGCGTCGGTCTCAGGAAGGAAAGCAAGGTCTCCGGCGAAAAGTCGAGCCCAGCGAGGTCAGCACTCGGCAGCACGGCATAGTAATAGCGGAGTGCCACGCGCTCATCGCGCGTCATAAACCCGGCAGCAGCCAGCGTTTCGCGGTAGCCCGCGCACAGCGCCTCATTCTTTCGCACCCGCGCTAAAAATGCTGTCTGGATTTCTGCCTCTGTCGCCTGTGACGGCTTCCAGTCCAGCGGATGGCTCTCCTGTTCAATGCCGTCCAGTATCTCCCGCGCGCGCTGCACTTTCTCTGCCGAAGTCACGCTGCGGCTGTACTCACTGAGTCCCGGCAATCCCATCGAGATGCCCTCTCGCCGGAATGCCATCGGACCGTCCAATGTCTCTTTTCCGGACATGTGGTAAGAGAGAATGCCAGTTTTCCGGTAAAGCGCCAAAATCTTTTCCGCCGAGATACCCGCACCCGCCATGAGACGCACAGTCTTTGCCTGCTGCTGTAGACGTGCAAGCTGTTCTATGCCCTCCACTGCCGTATTCGCCTGTCCTGACGTCAGAATGCGCGCAATGCCAAGCTCTTCCGCGGTGCGAAGCGTCTCTTCCGGGTCTCGGCAAAGGTCAAAACAGCGATGCAATGTGATCGGCTTGTCGCCGCAGTCCTCCATGAGCGCCGCAATCCGCTTGCAGTCCAGTGTTCCATCCGGGCGCAATATGCCGAGCACAAAACCGTCCGCTCCCGCAGCTGTGAAGCGCTCTGCCTCTGCCTGCAGCGCGAAAAACTCCTCTTCGCTGTAGCAGAAGTCGCCAAAGCGCGGCCTGAGCATCACAAAAAGCGGCAGTGTCACCTGCCGCCGCACTTGTTCAAAAAGACTGAGACTTGGCGTGATGCCGCCTAGCTCCAGGCTCCCGCAGAGCTCAATCCGGTCAGCTCTTCCCCGCTCTGCCGCGATGCCCGATGCCACGCTGTCAATGCAAACTTCCAGTTCAAATGCCTTGTTCGCGTTTCCCAGCACTAATTTCTCCTCCGGCTTCCATTTTTCAAAGCAAGAATACGAAAAACAACGCGAGAATCCCCGCGATCACCACCACTGCACCTGCCAGAATACTCACGCCAAAACCGATGATGCCAATCACACCGAGAAGCAGATACCCCAGAATACCAAAGGTCAGGCTGAGCGCCTTTCCAACCACCCGGAACAAAAGTCCCGTGCACTTTAAAATTAACCAC
>CALLVJ010000136.1 GCA_938010625.1 uncultured Stomatobaculum sp.
GAGCCGCGCACTGTGAGGGGGGATACCATTCTGCCAGTGCGCTTCCGCACGATTGAAGGGGCCTACGGCGTGGACACCGGCTATGTGGAGATTCTCGAGACGGACAACGGACAGCTGCTGCAGAGCTACGAGGTGCAGTTTTTCAAGGTGCAGTAAGATATGCAGGGGAAGATTATCAAAGGCATTGCGGGATTTTATCTCGTGGACTGCGGCGGTTCGGTGCTGACCTGTAAGGCGCGGGGGTTGTTCCGGAAGTCGGGAGAAAAACCTCTTGTCGGCGACTTTGTGGAGGTAAAAGGCGCAGAGACCAGTGAATCCGAGGCCAATATCGTGGCGCTGCTGCCCAGGAAAAACCGCTTGATCCGCCCGGCAGTCAGTAATGTGGATCAGGCGCTGGTCGTGATGGCAGTCCGGACACCGAATCCGCAGCTCTACCTTCTCGACCAGTATCTGGTCACGATGGAGCTGCAGCAGATTCCGGCAGCCGTGCTTTTCACGAAGGAGGATCTGAACCAGGGGGAGCTTGCGGATTACCGCGCGCGCTATCTCCTGGCAGGCTATCCGGTTTTTTCGGTCAGCGCGACAGCAAGAGGTGATTTCGCGGAACTGAAGAGTTATTTGTCGGGAAATACAACGGTGCTCGCAGGGCCCTCTGGTGTTGGAAAATCGACACTCACGAACCTGCTCTGTCCGGTTGCACAAATGGAGACCGGCGAGCTGAGCCGAAAAAATGCGCGCGGCAGGCAGACGACGCGCCACATCGAGCTCTTTTGTCTCGGCGCCAACAGTTATTTGCTCGATACCCCAGGCTTTACAGCGGTGGAAGTCCGGGGCGACAGCGAGGCGTTAAAACAGGCATTCCCGGAAATCCGGGCGCTGGAGGGGCAGTGCCGTTTCAAGGGCTGCAACCACCGCGCGGAGCCGGACTGCGCTGTGAAAGAAGCTGTTGCGCGCGGTGAGATCGCAGAGAGCCGCTATGAGAGTTATCGGAAGATGGCGGAAGAGATTGAAGAGAGGAGAAAATATTGAAAAACTATCGTTTGGCGCCGTCTCTTTTGTCGGCGGATTTTACAGAGCTCGGCGCACAGATTTCCCTGCTCGAATCCTGCGGGGTGCGCGCCCTGCACTGTGACATCATGGACGGTGATTTTGTGCCGAGCATCTCCTTTGGTATGCCTGTGCTGCAGTCCATTCGGAAGAAGACAGAGCTCTTTCTGGACGCACATCTCATGGTGACCGAGCCCGACCGCTATATTGACGCTTTTGCCGATGCGGGTGCGGATGGCATCACAGTGCATGCAGAGGCCTGCCGCCATCTGGATCGCACGGTGCAGCACATCAAGGCGCGCGGCAAGAAGGCGTCGGTCGCGCTGAATCCGGCCTCGCCGCTTGTGCTCCTCGAGGACATTTTGCCGGAACTCGATATGGTGCTCATCATGTCGGTGAATCCGGGCTTTGGCGGGCAGAGTTATCTTCCGTACTGCACAGACAAAATACGGCGGCTTCGCGCCCTCGCAGAGGAGCGGAATCCCGGGCTCTCCATTCAGGTGGATGGTGGCGTGAATCGGAAAACCCTCGCGGAAGTACTCGCAGCGGGCGCCAATGATATTGTCGCAGGTTCTGCTATTTTTCAGGGAGATATCGCGGAAAATGTCGCCTTTTTCCTGAATGCGTTCCGGCGGGCGGAGGCAGAGGAAAGAACATGAAGCGGGCGCTGTTAATGGCGGGCGGGCAGGTCGATTGTCGGTTTGCAGAGCGCGTCGTTGCCATGTTGGAAGAAAAAGACAATTCGCTTTATTTTGCTGCTGCAGACGGCGGTCTAAAGACCTTTGCTGCGCTGCAGCGCAGACCAGCGCTATTGGTTGGAGATTTTGATACGGTGAATTGCATGCTGCTCGAGCAATATTTGAACCAGCCGGATATTGAGGTGCAACGTCACAATCCGGTCAAGGACGATTCTGACCTCGCACTCGCGATAGAAACGCTCGCCGGAAGGGGCTGTACAGAGATATATGTGCTCGGCGCACTCGGCGGCAGGGCAGATCACAGCCTCGCAAACATGCGTCTCACCTACGCTTGGAAAATGCGAGGCGTATCGCTTTTCCTGCTTGATCCGCAGAATCGCATCCGCTGTGTTCTGGCGCGGGAAGGACACTTTTCGCTTGATCGGGAAGCGCAGTGGGGCAGGTATTTCGGCTTTTTTCCGATTGGTGGAATTGTGAAAATCAGAGAACTCACCGGTGTGCGCTATCCGCTCACAGAATTTCTGCTCAGCGACGCCACAGCGCCGACGCTCACCGTGAGCAATGAAATCAGCGCCGAGCGCGCAGAATTGGAACTCTCAGGGGACCCGGCGGCGGGACTTCTCTTGATAGAGAGTTGCGACAGAGAGGAGTCAAAATGGATCAGGTCGTAAATTGGTTTGCAACAACCATCGGAACTAAAATTTCGGCGGAAGCGGTGACTTTTGTCGTGTCGCTCCTGCCGCTTCTGGAATGCAGAGCCGGTTTGCTTCTGGCGTCCGTGTTAAAGGTAAATCTGTTAAAGGCAATTCCTCTGGTAATTCTCGGAAATATTTTGCCAATTCCGTTTGTGCTTCTGTTTCTGCGCCGTATTTTGAAGTTTCTGCGGCGCTTTTCTGTGACGCGCCCGCTGGTCGAATGGCTGGAAAAACGCGGGAGAAATAAATCGACAAGCCTGAGACGCGGAGAATTTTGGGGTCTGCTTCTTTTTGTCGGGATTCCGCTGCCGGGAACCGGTGGTTGGACGGGCGCGCTGGTCGCCAGTTTAATGGAGATGGACTTTAGAAAAGCACTGCTCTCTATTTCGCTCGGTGTGCTCCTCGCAACCTTTATCATGTCCATTGTCTCCTATGGATTGCTGGGCATTTTGTTTCATTGACGCACGGAGACAAGCGGGGGAGAGCCCCCTGCTTGTCTTGGTTTCGTTTTCGATGTATAATCGGTTAAATCTTTTTTGCGGGCGGACAAGCGCTTAGGAGGAGTAGGCATGATTGATATTCGGTTTCTGCGGGAAAACCCGGAGGCAGTGAAGGAGAATATTCGGAAGAAGTTTCAGGAGCAGAAGCTCCCGCTGGTGGATGAAGTCATTGCGCTCGATGAGGAGAGCCGAAAAACCCAGGCGGAGGCAGATCAGCTTCGCAGTGACCGGAACAAGATTTCCAAGAGTATTGGCGCTCTGATGGGACAAGGCAAGAAGGACGAGGCAGAGAAGGCCAAGGA
>CALLVJ010000137.1 GCA_938010625.1 uncultured Stomatobaculum sp.
GTCTTCTGTGCCGACGCAGGAAAAAGAGAAGGAGTAGAAGCAGGAGGACGATGCCGCCAATGGTCAGTGCCAGCGGGAGCGGCAGGCTGGTGAGGCGGTAGCGCAGTCGGCGGAGCGCTTTGACGTTGTAAGAAGTTGAGATTTTGCTGTTACTGTCGGAGTCCGGCAGTGCGGCGCAGAGCCAGACAGAGCCGACTGTCCGATCACCGTAGAGATAGCGGATTTGTGCGACGGCATCTGCGGGGGCATCCGCCGGAAGCTCATAACTCAGCGTGCTGGTGGTGTCCGAGAGCTGGGCAGTCTTTGGAAGTGTGATGGTCTTGCCTCCGGAAAGAGAGAGCAGAGTCTTCTGGCGCCCAACGAGATCCAGATCAGTCTGTGGCTTTTCATAGTGATTATCGGCTCCCTCCGGATTGACGGCCTTGAAATTTGAAAAGCCAAAGTCCAGGAGCTTTTTTGTATCACTGTAGTGTGTGAGGTGGCCGTTCAGAATCACAGAAATCAGCTTCAGATTGTCGCGCTCGGCGCAGGTCACAAGGGTGTTTCCGGCAGTCATGGTGTAGCCGGTCTTGCCCCCAATTACACCCGGGTAGTAGAGCCCCGAGCTTTTTTTCAGCATCTTGTGCCCACAGTAAATGGTGAACGGATTGGCATTGACACTGTTGGGCGGGAGCTCATAATAGGTGGTTGAATCAAACTCGACAAAGGTCGGATTCCGGAAGGCTGCCATTGCAATCAGTGAGAAATCATAGGCCGTGGTGTAATGATTCTCATCGTTCAGACCGGAGGGATTGGCAAAGTGCGATTCCTTACAGCCGAGAGAGGCAGCCTTTTCATTCATCAGCTGGGCAAAGGCCTCGCGACTGCCTGCGCAGTGTTCGGCGAGCGCGTTGGCGACTTCGTTGGCGGAGCGCAGCAGAAGCGCATAGAGAGCCTCGCGGACGGTAATCTGATCGCCGACACCATAGCCTGCGCTGGTGGAACCGTTCTCGACATTGTGAATTGCGTCGTAGGAAAAAGTAATTGTATCGTCGAGCTTGCAGCGCTCAATGATGATGAGAGCGGTCAGAATTTTCGTGATACTCGCGGGGTAGTAGCGCTGGTGAATATTCTTTCCGTAGAGAATGGTACCTGAATCGGCATCAACCAAAATACCGCCCTCTGCTTCAATCAGAACATCCTGTGGCCAGGCAGGAGCTGCAAAGCCCCGGAAGGACGGCAGCGCCGTGAAACAAATACAAAGTGCAAGAAACAGCGCGAGTGCGCGGGCTTTGAAGTTGAAAAAAACGTTAGTCAATCAGACCTCCTCTCTGTCAGGAACATTCTCTCATCTGAATGCATGGTGTTCAAAAGGAAAATGCCATCTCTGCGTCTGCGCGGGATGGCATTTTGAACGTACAAACACTTTTACTTATCGGGAAGAACTACTTTTAGCAGTGCTGTTCTTGCTTGAACTGCTTTTGGCAGTGCTGCTTTTAGCAGTACTGCTCTTTGTAGTGCTGCTCTTTGCGGAGCTGCTCTGTGCCTTTTGCGCGCTGGTTTCATTTGCCGCAGTCGTGCCAGAAGCTGTGCTGCCGAGCGCGGGCTCGGTTTCAGCGGCGCTGCTCTGCGAGGAGCTCGTGGCCGCTGCCGCGCTGCCGCGCTCTGCCGGATTGACCTCAGAAGCAGTCACATACTGGCTTGCGACGTAGGCATGGGAGCCATTGTAATTGATGACCGTCCATTGGTCATTGTATTTTTCAACGTAGTCGAGAACAGTGCCGGCTGGCAGTGTTGTGAGCAACTTACCACTGGTGGAGGGCGTCTCGCGCACATTCAGCGAAGAGCTGGTCGTATAGACGGTGATTGCGGACGGCGCGACGGCGCTGGTGGTCTCGGGCGCGGTGGTGAGCTCCGCTGCTGCACTGCTCTCGCTGCTCGCAGTCTCTGTTGTGACAGTGGGCTCTGCAGTTTTGCGGTGTCCGGCGAAACTGCGCACCAAGAAAATGAGGAGCAGGAGTAAAATCAGTGGAAGACCGAATTTTACATAGGGCGGCAGATGATCGAGGGAGAGCGCAGAACCAGAGCTTTTTCGCCGCTCACTGCGCCGCCCTGAACTGCTGCGGTGCGGTGTCTGTGATTGGAGCATCTGCCGATAGGCGAAGACAGCCTGACTTAGCAGTCGATAGGATTCATTGGCGCTGAACGTATCATTGAAACCTTCGACAGTGGCCATTTCGCCGAGCTTATGAACCTTTAGAAATTCGCCGCAGACTTCTTTGGAAATAATGCCATCAAGAAAAAGACTTTCAATCATCTGATTGGGGTCGCCGTCTGCAATGCCATTTCGACGGCAAAGGCTCCGAACCAGAACTTCCAAAGTCTGGCGCGAACAAATCATTGCGTTGGTATAGTCTTTTTGGGAAATCAGGCTCTCTGTTGTGCTGAGACCTTCTTCGATGAGTTCCCGAACAGTTCTTCTCTCCGTTGCCATGACGGCCTCCTTTGTTGGACTCGCCTATATTATACAGGAAAAGCAAGAGCTTTGCACCTTATTTGCGCGGGAGATGGTATGATTAGAAAACAAAGGGTTTTGTGACAATGTCCGCAGAATAAGAGGAGAGTGAAGAATGAAGCGTGAAATCGAAGCACTGTTACAATTGATTCAGGAGAGCCCAACGGCATTTCAGGCGGTCGCAGCGCTGAAAAAGCGGCTGCTCGCAGCTGGATATACGGAGCTCAGAGAGTCAGAATCCTGGCCGCTCTGCCAGGGGGGAAGGTATTTTACGACGAGAAACGGCTCAGCGCTGATTGCATTTCGGCTGCCGAAGAGAGAGATGGATAGCTTTCAGATCATTGCGAGTCACAGCGATTCACCGTCCTTTAAGATTAAGGAAAACCCAGACATGGAGGTAGAGGGACACTATGTCAAACTGAATGTAGAGCGCTACGGCGGCATGCTCTGTGCACCCTGGTTTGACCGGCCGCTTTCGGTCGCAGGACGGATTGCAGTGCAGCGCGGCAGAGAGATTCAGACAGAGCTGGTCTGCATTGATCGCGATTTGCTGCTGATTCCGAATCTTGCGATTCACATGAATCGAGAGGCGAATCAAGGATATGCGTACAATGCCCAGCGCGACATGCTGCCGCTCTGGCGCGACGGAAGTTCCCAAAAGAAATTTATGGACTGCATTGCGGAAGAAGCTGATGTCCAGCCAGAACAGATTGTCGGCGCGGATTTATTCCTCTATAACCGCATGCCGGGCACGGTCTGGGGGGAGGGGGACTGCTACTTCTCGGCGCCGCGGCTCGATGACCTCGAGTGCGCAGCTGCTTCGATGGAAGGATTTCTCGCCGCAGCAGAGAGCCAGGGAACTCCGGTTTTTGCGCTGTTCGACAACGAAGAAGTGGGCAGCAGCACCAAGCAGGGCGCAGCTTCGACCTTTCTGACGGATGTACTGTTGCGTCTCTTCCTGGAACAGGGAAAGAATCGGGCGGATTATCTCCGTGCGATTGCGAACAGCTTTATGATTTCGGCTGACAATGCGCACGCTGTGCATCCGAATTATGCAGACAAACATGATCCGAGCAATCGCGTCTATATGAACAGCGGCGTTGTGGTGAAGCACAGCGCGAATCAGCATTATACGACCGATGCGGTGAGCGATGCGGTGTTCCGTTACCTCGCGATCAAGGCAGGGGTTAGCTTGCAGCACTTTCACAACCGCTCGGATGTCGCGGGAGGTTCTACGCTCGGCAATTTATCGGGCAATCAGGTTGCGCTTGCCACGGTTGACGTTGGCCTCGCGCAGCTCGCGATGCATTCGCCCTATGAGACAGCAGGCTGTGCAGATTATCTGGACTTTATCCGGATTGCGCGCTGCTTTTACGGCCTGCGTACAGAGGCGAGAGAGAGGGGCTTTGCCTTTTCAGAATAAAAAGATGGGAGGTAGAATCAATGCGGCTTAGACACATTCCGGGAAGTGAAGGCTTTGTGCGGGCAGCAACCTCGGTCGTCAATGCGCCCGAGCAGTACAGAGGGAAATGGAATGCGTTCTTTCAGAAGAATGCGCCTCTCTCCCTTGAAATTGGCATGGGAAAGGGACGATTTTTGCGAGAGCTCTCGGCGCGGGAACCAGCACAAAATTTTCTGGGGCTGGAGCGCTATGCCTCTGTTCTGCAAAAGGCAATTGAGCGCAAACTGCGGGAAGAACAGGAGACAGGTAAAAAGGAGAGGGAGAATCTCTACTTTCTCTGGGAGGATGCGAAGCGTCTCACCGAGATCTTTGCCCCCGGCGAAGTGGCGCGCATTTACCTGAATTTCTCTGATCCCTGGCCCAAGGCAGGACATGCGATGCGGCGGCTTACATCTGCTGAGTTCCTGAAACGTTATGATGAGATCTTAGCGCCTGCGGGAGAACTTTGGTTTAAAACTGACAATGACGGTCTGTTCGAGTGGTCGCTCGAGGAGATTCCGGCGGCAGGCTGGACGCTGGAGGAAGTGACTCGAGATTTGCACCGGGATGTGCCCGCGGAAGAGAATGTGATGACTGAGTATGAGGAGAAATTTTCCGCACGGGGACAGAAGATTTCCCGCCTAGTTGCAGTGCGAAAAAATAAAAATATTTGTTGACAGAAATGCAGGTAACAGGTAGAATACTGTTTGTGTCACAGAGATACGGCACAAACATAAGCGCCTTTAGCTCAGTTGGTAGAGCAGTAGACTCTTAATCTATTTGTCCAGGGTTCGAGTCCCTGAAGGCGCACGAGAAGTCCTGACTTGGCAGACTGCGAGCTGCTGGGATGGGGCTTTTTTTGGTGCGATGAGAGAGATGAAAACGGCGGGGTGCAGATTGCACGCCGCCGTTTTTTGCCTCATGCCTTGGAAGCGGAACAGGCCGCCTTTTCGCGCCCGATGGCCTCGACCAGACGGTCGACATAGGAGACCCAGTCGTAGTAATCAGCAGTCTCAAGCCAGAAGGCGGCATAACTCCGCTCACAGCTGTCAATATCATCCTGAATTTCCTGCAGGCGGCGATACAAAAAGGCGAGACTCTCCGGGTCAGCGCTGACTTCTTCGAGCAGTTCGAGCCCTGCGAGTGTGTGACGGCTGTTCTTCAGTGCGAGTAAATTCTTTTCGCCCTGCATTCTGTCATAGAACTCTGCGAGCGCAAGCACCGCGAGGTCGTAATCTTCGGTTGCGCTTGCATTTTCCGTGTCGAGCAGCTTTTCTTCGCGGAGTAAGTGCTCGATGTCGCAGAGCGCGATGCGCTTCTTGCCCGCAGTGAGTTTTTCGCCGATGCGATCTAAGAGTAATAGTCCTTCATCGGACTCCAGTGCGTGAAACCCCCAACATGCCATAAATGATTCCTCTTTTCTGTCCAGCGCCCAGAGTTGGGCACAATAAACTCTACGTTTCTTCTCCACTATTATACACTTGTGGGCGCTCTTTCCAAGTGAAAGTTTCGGCAGTATACTGGGCGGAAGCGAGAGGAGGATTGCGATGAATGAATTGATCTCGAATTTATTGATGTACGGAAAGACAGCAGAGCACGGCGTGCTTGCTGCGTTGGCCGCGCTGGAGAGAGAGAGAAGGCAGGGCAGGGCGTTGACCGCAGAGCACAGACAGCACGCTTACTGCGCTGTGCGGGAACTCTTGGAACTCGCGACAGAATATGGTTTTGATGAGAATTTGTGGCAAAATTATTTGAGCTTCCTGCTCATGATGGATGAGAATCCGTTTGCGCTGACTGCGGAGAAGGTGGGCGCAGGTACGGGCAGTGTGAACCATTTTGTGGAGCGGGATTTCCACATTTTCCGCGTCCTCTTTCACTATGACTTTCAGCCGCTTGAGACGGCGCTTGGCATAGACTGCTTTTCGGTGCTAACCCATTATCATGCGTTGCCGAAGCCAGCGATGCGATGTTACCGTGCGGTCAGCGAGAAAGTAAAGGTGTTGAGCCGGAAACTCGCGGTGGCGGAGAGCGATGAGGCTTTTTTTGACATCATGAGCGACTTTTATCGCGCCTATGGCGTGGGCAAGTTTGGTCTCAATGCGGCCTTCCGCCTCGAAGACGACGAAAAGAAGGGCACGCTCCTAAAGCCCATCCGCAACATGGATGCCGTGCAGTTCTCGAATCTGATTGGCTATGAGAGCCAGAAGGAAGAACTGCGGAAAAATACGGAGGCCTTTCTCCGCGGACAGAGAGCAAACAATGTGCTGCTCTATGGCGACAGCGGTACAGGCAAGTCGACGAGCATCAAGGCGGTTGTAAACGAATATTATAAGGAAGGTCTCCGCATGATTGAGATCTATAAGTACCAGTTTCGTCGGCTTTCCGAGGTGCTTGCGGAAATTAAAAACAGGAACTATCGCTTCATCATCTATATGGATGATCTTTCGTTCGAGGAAAATGAGTCGGAGTATAAGTTCCTGAAGGCAGTCATTGAGGGCGGCGTGGAAACCCGCCCTGAGAATGTTCTGATTTATGCGACTTCGAACCGGCGGCATTTGATCCGGGAGAATTGGAAGGATCGGAATGATATGGAGCAGAATGCAGACATTCACCGCTCCGACACGATGGAGGAAAAGCTCTCTCTCGCGAATCGCTTTGGCCTCTCGATTGGCTATTACAAACCGGCGCGCCAGGTCTATCACGAGATTGTACTGGCACTCGCCGAGCGCCATGGCATAGTGCTTGCACAGGAGGAATTACTGCGCCGCGCTGATCAGTTTGAACTGCGACATGGCGGTGTGTCGGGTCGCACGGCCCAGCAGTTTATTAACGCAGAGCTCGGGAACTGAGTGTTACATATGCGTTTTGGGAGGAAAAGGGAAGGGTTGCAAGCAGTCGCATATCGGGGCGTTATGCTTGCAGATGACATAGGCCTGTACAGCAGGAAATGAATAAAAGCGGCTCCGGGGGGCGTTAGGCACCAGTCGGAGCCGCTTTTTGCAATGGGAAGGAGGGTGAATTTGAGAGAAATCAGGCCTAGTCGAGAAAATTCGGATCTAAGATTACAATTTCCTTGCCGTCTATTGAGATAATACCTTCGTTCTGCATGCGGGACAGCTCCCTTGAGAGGGCGCTGCGGTCTGCGTAGAGAAAGGTCGCGAGCTCGGTTTTCGAGAGAGGGAGCTTCCGGCTGCCGTTGCTTTGCTTTGGCAGTGTGGTGAAGTAGAGCTTTAATTTGTCGCGCAGTTTTTTCTGTCCTAGAATGCGAATCTTCTGGGTGAGCAGAAAAGAACGCTTGGCAAAATAGCCGAGCAGGTTTGCGGTGAGCTGCGTTTCGGCGGCGCTTTGTCCAGAGGTATTCTGCAGAAGGCGCGAGAAGTCGAGAAAGAGCAGCGTACAGTCGGAGACCGCGCGGAGATGAATGGGACTGTCGGTGACCTTGGCGCAGAGCATCATTGCGCCGAAGACATTGCCGGGTTCAATGCGGGCCACACTGACCAATGCGGCATTTTCGTCATAGAAAGAAACTTCCAGGACGCCGGAGAGCACTAGTCCGGCGCGTTTGCCCGGATCCCCAATCTGAATCACGGTCTCATTTTTGGGAAAGAAATCCTCTTTGGCAGAGAGTGCGGCGAGGAGATTTTCGTAGCTGCTCTCTGCAATGCCCGCAAAGAGCGGGCAGGTCTGCAGGATGGGAAAGGCCTTTTTCATGGGTTAGCGCCTTTGACTGCCTGGAGCAGCAGCAGGAGAAGGACGGCGACCAGATTGTTGACGAAGTGGAGCGCAATCGGAAAAATCATATTTTTCCGCGTCTCATAGAGCCGACAGAGGAAAAAGGCGAGCGGCAGATAGCTGAGAGTTGCGAGTACATCCTGCGGTCTGCCGCGCGTCAGGACTGCCGCGCCGTGAAGCAGCGAAAACGTGAGCATCGAGACGAGATAGGCGAGAATGTGATTTTTCGCGTAGAGCCGGTTAAAAATAATATTTCGGAAGACCAGTTCCTCGACGACGGGGGCAAAAACCAGAGCGAGCAGAATCAGAAGCCAGAGATAGCCGCCCGCCGCCAGACCGCTGAGCACATTCTGATTCTGATTGCTGATGTGCAGATGGAGAAGTAAAAAACTGATCAGGATATTGCAGAGATAGATGATGAGCAGTGTGAGAATTACAACGCGGCAGTTTTTGCCGAGGCGTTCGCGGAACTTTGCAAAGTCCGCACGAAGGGTCTTCCGCTTAACCCCGTAG
>CALLVJ010000138.1 GCA_938010625.1 uncultured Stomatobaculum sp.
GCCCCAGACACGCTGGCGGGAAATGCACCAGTCCTTGATATCAGACAGCCAGTGTTCATAGGTCTTGCCGTAATTGGCCGGGACGAACTGCATCTCCTTCCGATGGAAGGAGTCCAGGGCCGCCTGCCCCATCTCCTTCATGCGGACAAACCACTGGGGCTTGATCATCGGCTCAACGACGGTCTTGCAGCGATCATGGACACCGACAGCGTGGCTGTGCGGCACGACCTTCACGAGGAGCCCCGCCGCCTCTAGGTCTCTTACCATCGCCTTCCGCGCCTCGTAGCGGTCCATGCCGTCATAAGGGGAACCCGGACAGCGAATGGTCGCATCGTCATTCAAAATCGTGATCTCCGGAAGCTTGTGGCGCTTGCCGACCTCAAAGTCGTTCGGGTCATGCGCCGGTGTGATTTTCACACAGCCAGTCCCGAATTCCGGATCCACATAGCTGTCGGCAATGACTGGAATCTCGCGATCTGTGAGCGGCAGCTTTAACATCTTGCCGACGAGATCTGTGTATCGCGTGTCGTCCGGGTTCACAGCCACAGCGCTATCGCCGAGCAAAGTCTCCGGTCTCGTCGTCGCAATCTCGACAAAAGCACCTTCCTCACCGACAATCGGATATTTGATGTGCCAGAAGAAGCCGTCCTTGTCGACATGCTCAACCTCTGCATCGGAGATGGTCGTCTGGCAGACCGGACACCAGTTGATGATGCGGCTGCCGCGGTAAATGTAGCCCTTTTCGTAGAGGCGCAGAAATACTTCCTTGACCGCCTTAGAGCAGCCCTCGTCCATCGTGAAGCGCTCTCTGTCCCAGTCCGCCGAGGAGCCGAGCTTCTTTAACTGATTGATGATGCGACTGCCGTATTCCTCCTTCCACGCCCAGCACTCTTCGAGAAACTTTTCTCTGCCGAGCGCTTCCTTGTCTTTGCCCTCTTTCCTCAGTTTCTCAATGACCTTGACCTCTGTCGCAATCGCCGCGTGATCCGTACCCGGCTGCCAGAGTGCAGAATAGCCCTGCATTCTGCGGAAGCGAATCAGA
>CALLVJ010000139.1 GCA_938010625.1 uncultured Stomatobaculum sp.
CACCTATAGGATATTTGTCATCCGCTCTTTTATATATACCTTCCTTGTCCATCCACTTGTTAAATGAGCCGCAGTGATTGAACACACCGTCAATTATAACTTTAATATTTCTCTTATGTGCTTCTTCTACAAGCCTTATAAACAACTCATTACTTGCCTCAAGGTTTTTCTTACTTGTAACCCTCTTTACATACTTAACGGCGTTCTTATTGTCAGTATCATATTCTCCAAGCACTCCGTCGGCATCCTCCACTATCACACCGATATGCGGGTCAATATAGTCATAGTCCTGTGTGTCATACTTGTGATTCGAAGGCGAGACGAAAAGCGGATTGAAATAAATAACCTCGACGCCGAGGTCTTTCAAATAGGCAAACTTTTCCCGCACGCCTGCGAGATCTCCACCGTAAAAATATCCCACATCAAAAGCAGACGGCTTCTCATCCCAGTTTTCAACGTGCTGCACGGGGAGACCAATATAAAGATACTCATCGGTCTCCACAACATTTGTAAGATCGCCATCCCGGAAGCGATCCACAAAAATCTGGTACATCACAGCGCCTTTGGCCCAGTCCGGCGTCCGAAAGCCCGGAATATGCTGAAAGCAGAGCTCTGTTCGCGCAACAGCGCTTGCGCCGCGCCGATCATAGTAGAGCTTTTCCCCGCTCTCCCTATCCTCAATCAAAAAGAGCCAGGAAACCGGGCTCTCTGTCACAAAGGTACAGGCATATTCGCGAAAACGATTGCCGCCGCCGACCGGTGAGAGCGAAACCTCTTCTTCCCTCTCCTGTAACAGCAGACTCACCCGGAGCTTGTCTGTGAGTGCCGCGCGAAAACGCACGCGCAGAGTACAACACGCTCCCTGCATCCATTCTGTGACGTAATGTTCACTGGTATCGCTGAAAAATGCGTTCCTATCCATGCCCTATGCCAACTTCCTTCTGTTTTTTCGAGCAGTCGCGCGGTGCATATTCCAAGCTGTCCCGATGCAAAGTCCCATGTTGTCGCTTGCTTCGCGGTAACACTCGTCTGTGATGCGTTTTTCTTCCCTGTCACGAAAGAGCTATGATTTCTCGCTGCCTCCTGCTTTGCCCTGTGACACCGCTCTGAGAAAAATGCGTTCTCTGTTCTGTCTCTTTTGTCAGGCAAAAGACCTGTTGCTCTGCCTATGCCTGTTCGTCTTCGAACTCGACGACACCAATATACGGATAATTCCGATATTTCTGATCATAGTCGAGGCCGTAGCCGACCACAAAGCGATCCGGAATCGTAAAGCAGACATAGTCCACTGTCACCTGCTTCTTCACACGGCGCTCCGGCTTGTCGAGCAGTGTGCAGAGGTGAATGTCCCTGGGGCCTCGCTTCTCTAAAACCTCAATGAGGTAAGCGAGCGTGCGGCCAGTGTCAATGATATCCTCAACAATCAACACATGCCTGCCCTCGAGCGGCTCATCGAGATCCTTGACAATGCGCACAACTCCGCTCGACTCCATGCCGCTGTAACTCGAGACCGACATAAAGTCAAAGGAGACCGGCATCGTTAAGCGCTTGGCAAGTTCGCACATGAACATGGCCCCGCCCTTTAGAACGCAGATGAGGTGCAGCGGTGTGTCGCCATAGTCGCGATTAATCTGATCTGCAACCTCCTGAATCTTGCGATTGACCTCCTCCTCCCGAAACATCACCTTCACATGTTCTCTCATGCTTCTTCCCCCTCATATCGCAATTCCAATATGGTTGTTGTCGTCTCATCCACCCGATACAGGGCACTTCGCCGCAAACCGATTGCCCAGATCACTTCCCCTCCCAGGGTGAGCAGCGGCAGCTGTTCCCGCACTGCCCTGGGCAGCGCTACCTCTGTCATAAGCGCGCGCAGGCTCTTATGCCCGCCCCCCTGCAGTGTCAGCCTGTCACCGGGGCGGCGCGTTCTGATTTCATAGTCTGCGGGCATCTTGTCCCGGTCAAACCACTGGAGAAAGCGCTCTTTGGGAATGCGCTCTCCCGGCACATGCGGAAAAATGCGGGTGTGAAGCCGCGCCCGTACAGCCGCCTCCGAAAAAGCGGGAGCTGCCGTTACTGCCTCTCTCCGCAGCAGGGCAAGGCGTCCGTCCCGCCGTTCTGCCAGAAACCCCTGTGGCAGAGAGATGCGCTTGCCCCGTCCCTTGCTTGCAAGCGCCTGTAACGCCTCAATGTGTCGCGCGGTAATATTCTGCCGCCTCCCCCCCGCTGCCTCTAAGAGCTGCCAGAGGAGATAGCTCTGCACAATGGACGGCTCCCGGCATAGCCCGGCGCAGTCACAGCTCGCCCCGCCTTGCTCCTGTCGAATCAGTTCTTCTGCCTTTTTACGGGCAAGTACCTCAAAATAGACATCAGCCTCGCGAAAATACTGTCCCGCGCGGGCAAGGTGCGCGGCGGCTTCCGGATTAATTTCCTCTCTGAGACGCGGCAGAATATCCCGCCGCAGGCGGTTTCTCGCAAAGAGCGCTGTTGCATTGCTCTCATCTTCCACATGGGGCTGACAAAGCCGCGCCAGACAAGCCTCGATCTCCGCGCGGGAAACCGTGAGCAACGGGCGCACAATCCGACCCCGCTTCGCCGGAATGCCGGCAGCTCCTCTTAAGCCGCTTCCGCGGGCAAGCTGCAACAAAACGGTCTCCGCAGCATCATCTTCCGTATGCGCTGTTACAATCTTGACCGGTCTGCCAAGGCTTTGACTCCAGCGCTCCGCCGCTTCCTCAAGCGCTGCATAGCGGAATTCTCTGCCCGCGTCCTCCAGGGAGCGGTGCAATTTTCGCGCTGTGCAGCGCACATCGCCCCGCACAAGAGAAAATGGAATCGCCTTTGTCGCGCAGAGCGCCTTGACAAAGGCAGCGTCTCGCGCTGCTGTTTTCCCCCGAATTCCATGGTGCACATGGAGCACCGATAGTTTAAGATTTAGTGCCTCGCGGAGCGCTGCAAGACAGCAGAGCAGCGCAGTCGAGTCAGCGCCGCCGCTCACCCCGAGCAGCAGGGCATCGCCCTCTTCTATCACGCCGCTGCGCCGCACAGTCCATTCCAGCCTATCCTGCATGCTCTTCTCCTCACTGCCCTCTCTCAGCGCTCCGGCTTAAAGAGCACTTCGCCGGGATCTGAGAGCCCTAACTTGTCCTTTGCTTCTTTCACGATGTACTCCCTGGTATCAACCAATGCACTTTCTTTCTGGAGCGCATCGTTTCGCTCAAGTTCACTCTGATACTTTTCAGCCAGTTCTCTGGTCTGTTTTTCAATCTGACTTGCCCGCTGTACATTTTTCTGGCAGCGCTGCAACACCAGTACCGCGAGCAGAACCAGTGGCAGGACATAGAGCGCCGCGTAGAGACGGGCTCTAAAACTTTTTTGTTTCCGAGCTTTTTTTCTGTTCTGAACCATGCCACTGCCTCCTCTCTCCGCATACAGCTCCGATTTTCATTTTACTCCAGACAGCCCATCTTTTCAATTTGCTTCAGACAAAAAGCGCCGCCCAGACGCAGGCGACGCTTTCGCTGTGAATCAATTACCTCACAAATAGCGGAATAATTCCTTTGCTTCTTCTTTCTTCGTGGTCTCCGCGAGATCCAGAATCTCTGCCTTGACGGTGCGCTGCCCAAAGAGCAGTTCCAAGACATCTCCCTTTTTGACTTCATAGGAGGCCTTGACCGCCTTGCCATTCACGAGCACCCGTCCTGCGTCGCACGCCTCATTGGCGACTGTGCGGCGCTTGATCAGACGGGAGACTTTCAGGAACTTGTCAATTCGCATCTCAGGCGTTGACGGCGTCCTTGAGAGCCTTTCCAGCCTTGAACTTCGGGGTCTTTGCCGCAGCAATCTTCATGCTCTCGCCAGTTCTCGGATTTCTGCCCTCGCGCGCAGGTCTCTCGGAAATCTCGAACGTTCCGAAACCGACAAGCTGGATCTTCTCTCCCCTGACGAGCTCCTGTTCGACAGTCTCCGTGAACGCCTTCAGTGCAGCCTCGGCATCCTTCTTGGAAATCTCTGCCTTCTCTGCGATCGCAGCTACCAACTCGGTCTTATTCATTCTTGAATCCTCCTGTATTTATAGTTCCTTTTACTCCTTACCTTTATAGCGGGGCTTTTCCGCCTTGTCAATATCCAAGAGCTTTTTTTCGGGCAAAAGCGCCTCAAAATGCGCGAAAAGCGCCAAAGTTTCTCGGAGCATCGCGTCCTCCGCGCGCCGCGCACTCTGCTTGGTGAGCAGAAATTCGACTGGCCGCACCGGGCGCACCGAGAGGTGTCCGGCGTAGTCAGCGAGAAGCTGTGGGAGCTTTTCGGTCTCCAGCACAGCATCTTCTCGCATCGTAATTCTGGCGCTCTCGCGCTTTATCTTGACTTCGGATGCCCTCACCTTTTCCGCTGCCGCGCGGATTCGCGCGATCAGCAAGAGATTCGTGACTTCAATCGGCATGTCGCCAAAGCGGTCAATGAGCTCGTCCTGCATCTCCCGCTCTTCTTCCTCATTGGCGATCAGCGCAATTCTCTGGTAGAGATCCAGTTTCTGCTCCTCGCTCTTCACATAGCTTTCCGGAATATAAGCGCTCGCCTCGGCCTCAACCGTCGCGCGCACAACTTCCTCCTCCTCTCCTCTGTCCTTGCCAGTCAGCTGGCGCACTGCCTGGTTTAAAAGCTTACAGTAGAGGTCGTAGCCGACTGCCTGCATGTGCCCGTGCTGCGCAGCGCCGAGCACATTGCCTGCGCCTCGGATTTCAAGATCCCGCATGGCAATTCGAATGCCGCTGCCAAGCTCTGTGAACTCGCGGATTGCGCGGAGCCGCTTCTCAGCCTCCTCGCGGAGCAGTTTCCCCCGCTGGTAGAGCAGGAAAGCATAGCCGATCCGCGAAGACCTGCCGACGCGCCCCCTGAGCTGGTAGAGCTGCGAGAGCCCGAAGCGGTCCGCCTGTTCAATGATCATGGTATTGACATTCGGAATGTCGAGGCCGGTTTCGATGATGGTCGTCGTGACAAGCACATCTATCTCGCCATTCATGAAATCCAGCATGATGTGCTCCAGCTCGCGCTCCTGCATCTTTCCATGCGCATAGGCGACCTCTGCGTCCGGCAGTTCTGCCGCGAGCTTTGCCGCAAGTTCCGGCAGGCGGCTGATTTTATTGCAGACATAGTAAACCTGACCGCCCCGTTTCAATTCGCGCTGCACAGCCTCCCGCACAATCGCATCGCTCTGCTCCATCACATAAGTCTGCACCGGCTGTCTGTCCTGTGGCGGCTCGGAAAGGACAGAGAGTTCCCGTATCCCCGCGAGGCTCATGTGCAGCGTGCGCGGAATTGGCGTCGCAGAGAGCGTCAGCACATTGACATCCTTCCTGAGCTGCTTCACCTTCTCCTTGTGCGCGACACCAAAGCGCTGCTCTTCATCAATGATCAGGAGTCCGAGTTTACAGGGCTTAATATCTTTTGAGAGC
>CALLVJ010000140.1 GCA_938010625.1 uncultured Stomatobaculum sp.
ATTAAAGTCAGCAACTACATCTCGAGAAAACTGGTGGAGAGCGGTATTGTGCGCGGTTTCAGTGTCGTAGGCGGCGGTGCGATGCACTTAAACAATGCCCTGGGACATGAGGAGGGGCTCGCTATCACCTATAATCACCATGAGCAGGCCTGTGCGATTGCGGCGGAGTGTTATGCGCGCATCAACAATAAGCCTGCGGTCGTCTGCGTGACAACAGGCCCCGGTGGCACGAATGCGCTGACCGGTGTGGTCGGCGCATGGCTCGACTCAATTCCGATGCTCGTGCTCTCGGGACAGATCCGGACGGACTGGACGGCGCGCATGTCGGGCGTCCACATCCGCGCACTCGGCGACCAGGAGTTTGATATCTGCAAGTCAGTCGCGGCGATGACCAAGTACTGTGAGATGGTCACAGATCCGCTGCGCATCCGCTACTGCATAGAGAAGGCGCTGTATCTCGCGGAGAGCGGCAGACCGGGCCCAACCTGGCTCGACATTCCGCTCGATGTGCAGGGCGCTTATGTAGAGACGGAGGAGCTCCCGGGCTTTGACATGGAGAGCTATGTGGCGGGCGGTGACGGCTTTGCGGCACCGTCGGCGCATAAAATTCCTGAGGACGATGCTGGCAAGGGCGAGTACCGCGCGGTGCTGCCTGCACCTGTGAGCCGAGAGCTCGCGGAGAAGATCATTGACCGCATTGCAATGGCAAAGCGTCCGGTTTTCAATGCGGGCAACGGGATCCGGATTGCGAATGCACACGCGGAATTCCTCGCAGTCGCGTGGAAACTCGGCATTCCGGTTGTAGTTGGCTGGGATTCGGAGGATTGCCTCCCGAGTGACGACCCGCTCTACGCGGGGCGCCCCGGCAACTTTGGCGATCGCCCGGGCAATTTTGCCGTGCAGAATGCCGACCTGGTCTTTTCGGTCGGCTCGCGCCTCAGCGTGCGTCAGGTCGGCTTTCAGTCGAAGGCATGGGCGAGAGAGGCATTTACGATTGTCAATGACATTGACGCGGAGGAGCTGAAAAAGCCGACGATTCACGTCTCGCTCCCGGTGCATGCGGACGCAAAGGATTTGCTGACCGCGATGAACCGTGTGCTCGACGAGAGAGCCACACCGGTTTTCAAAGGCGGTGAGGGTCTCCGCGGCATGAGCTGGCTCGAGACCTGCAAGGATTGGGTGAAGCGCTATCCGGTCGTGCAGAAAAAGCATCTCGACGTCCCAGAGACGCGCCCGGCGAATGTCTATGCGCTGATTAAGATACTCAGCGAGGCGGTCCCGGAAAATACCATTACTGTGGTTGGCAATGGCTCTGCCTGTGTAGTCGGTGGTCACGCTTATCGAATCAAGAGGGGGCAGCGCTTCATCTCGAATTCCGCGATTGCCTCGATGGGCTATGATCTTCCGGCGGCAATTGGCGCGGCGAAGGCAAATGAGGACTGCGAGCGCTATGAACATGATATTGTGCTCCTGACCGGCGATGGCAGCATCATGATGAATCTGCAGGAGCTCCAGACCATTTCCGGCGCAAAAATGCCGATCAAGATTTTCCTGATCAACAACGACGGCTATCACTCGATCCGACAGACTGAGCGGAATTTCTTTGGCGAGCAGAAACTGGTCGGCATTGGCAGCGACAGCGGGGATCTGAGTTTTCCGGTGTTTGAAAAGATTGCGGCGGCCTTTGCATTGCCCTATCTCGCGGCACATCACAATTCGGAGCTCGAGAGGGCAGTACAGAAAACGCTCGCGATGGATGGCCCGGTGATCTGCGAGATCTTTGTGGACACTGACCAGAACTTTGAGCCGAAGTCTGGCGGCAAGCGGCTCCCGGACGGAACCATGGTGAGCCCGCCGCTCGAGGAGCTGACGCCGTTCTTAAGCGAGGAAGAGATGGATGAGAATATGATTGTGCCGAGGTATCGACCGTGAGAGTGCTCTTGAGCGGTGCGAGCAGCTTCCTCGGGCTCGCACTCGCGCGCGAGCTTCTGGAGGCCGGGCATGAGGTTTTCTCGCCGCTCAGGCCAAAACCAGGCAGGGAGACGCTGCCCTTTCAGCACAGCGCTTTTCATCTGTTTCCCGGTGATATGGAGGACATGACAGCGCTCTGTCAGCACCTAGAGCGGACACTGACGGCAGCGGGGGCGCTGCCGTTCGATGTCTGCTACCATCTTGCCTGGGGCGGCGTGGGACAGCGCGGTCGTATGGACAGAGCGGTACAGAACAGAAATCTCGCGGCGTCGGAAGCCTTTCTCAGGCTCGCGGCGGACTTTGGCGCGAAGCGTTTTCTGTTTGCGGGCTCGCAGGCAGAGTACGGTGTGACGCTGGAGAGAGTGCAGCGCGGGGAAATGCCGGGGACGGCGATCGGAGAGGAGGCGCCTTGTCGGCCGATTTCCGAATACGGGCGCGCAAAGCGCGCCTTTTTGTCGCGCGCCAGCGAGATTGCGGCAGCGCGCGGCGTGGACTACCGCCACCTCCGCATTTTTTCAGTCTACGGGCCCGGAGATCATGAGACTTCTTTGGTCGCCACAGCACTTCGCGCAGCGGCAGGGCGGGAAGCAGCTGTGTTCAGCGCCTGCATACAACAGTGGAATTTTCTAGCGCTCAGGGATGCCGTCAGGGCACTCCGGCTGCTCGGTGAGGCGGAATTGCTGAAAGAGGCAAAGAATCCGGTGTTTAATGTCGGCAGTCTGGACACAAGACCGCTCCGCGTTTTTGTGGAGGAGATTTTCGCAGTCGCCGCTGCGCCGCTTTCGCTCGCACAGTTTGTGCCGCGCGAGACCGGGCCGGAGGGGACGCCTTACCTTGCGCCGGATATCACAAAATTGCTACAGAATATCGCTTGGAAACCGGAATGTAAATTTAAGACAGGAATCCAGGAACTGTTGACTGAGGGAGAGCACTGAGAGAGGGAAAAGACGTGAAGAGATGTATTGCCTGCGGCGCACTGCTTTCAGAGCAGCCGCTGCTCACCATTGAAAATATGCCCGCCGCAGCGCAGCATCTGCCGCGCCCGGAGGATGCGGACACAGAGCACGGCGTCACGCTGCGGCTCTGTGCCTGCACAGGCTGCGGACTTATTCAGCTCGACAGTGCGCCGGTGCCCTATTACCGCGATGTGATACGCTCCGGCGGCTATTCGGAGACTATGGATAAGCTTCGCCGCGCGCAGTACGACGCGTGGATTCCGGCCTTTCACCTGGAAGGAAAAAGGATACTGGAGGCAGGCTGCGGGCAGGGAGAGTTTCTCTCGATTCTCGCAGAGTATCCGGTCAGCGCCTACGGTATGGAGCACTTCCACGAACTCGTCCAGAAGGCGCGTGAGAAGGGGCTTGCAGTCACAGAGGAGTATCCTGAGAGGGAGAATCAGATATTCCAGAATGCGCCTTTTGACGCCTTTACCTCGTTTAATTTTCTGGAGCACCAGCCAGATCCCGTCTCATATCTCCGCGCGATTGCGCGGAATCTGACGCCGGACGGCGCGGGGCTTGTGACAGTGCCGAGTTTTGAATATATCCTCGAGGAGAACAGTTTCTATGAGTTCATCCCCGATCATCTCTCCTACTTTACCGAGGACAGTTTGACTTCACTGATGAACCGCTGCGGCTTTGATGTCCTCCGAAAAGAGCGGGTGAACCGCGATACGATTTCTGTCTGGGTGCAGCGGAAAAAGTGTCCGGATGTTTCGGGCCTTCTCACCAAACAGAAGACGATTGCGGCGGAGATACGGGGACTTGTGGACAGCGCGGCTGCAAAGGGCAAGGTCGCCATCTGGGGCGCTTCTCACCAGGGCTTTTCGATTGCGGCCTCGCTCGGGCTCGGCAAAAAAATCTGTTATATCATTGATTCAGCGCCGTTTAAGCAGGGACATATTGCGCCGGCCTCTCACATTCCGATTGTGTCGCCGGAAGTGGCGGCAGAAGATCCGGCGGGCTGCATTCTGATTGTCGCCCCGGGCTATACTGACGAAATTGCAGCGCGCATCCGCGAGAGGTTTCCGGCGGGCACCGAAATCTGGACGCTCCGGAGCGACAGACCGGAGCGTCTCACGGACAGGAGAGAGGCATGAAAGCATTTGTACTACAGGGACCCGGGCGGGCAGTGCTGATCGACGACGCGCCCTGCCCGGTGCTCGAGGAGCCTTACGGCGCGATCCTGGAACCGATCGTCGTGGCTCCCTGCACTTCGGATGTGAACACAGTCTACGGCTCGGGTTCCAGGAAGCCAGACAATCTGATTCTGGGGCACGAGTGCATTGCGCGGGTCAAAACGGTCGCGAGCCGCGTGCGGGACTTTCAGGTCGGTGACCTGGTCGCGGTGCCTGCGATTACGCCGGACTGGAGAAATGTCGAAATTCAGGAGGGCAATGACCGCCATGCGGGGCGGCCGTTTTCGGGCAATGCACTCGGCAGGAGCATACCCGGCGTCTTTGCCGAGGAATTCGCGATCGCGGATGCCGATACGACGCTCGCAAAAGTGCCGGCTGGTGTTTGCCTGGAAGATGCGCTGATGTGCGTCGATATGGTGACAACCGGTTTTACTGGCGTTGAGGCAGCGGAAATTCAGTTTGGCGACACCGTCGCAGTGCTCGGCATCGGCGCGGTGGGGCTCATGGCTGTGCAAGGGGCGGCGCTCCGCGGCGCAGCGCAGATTTATGCGGTCGGCACGCGAGAAATCAGCGTGCAGCGCGCGCGCGAATTCGGCGCGACTGAAGTGCTGAGTTACCGGGACGGAGATATCAAAGAGCAGATTATGGCGCGAACCCAGGGGCGCGGCGCAGATGCGGTCTTTGTCTGCGGTGGCAACGACCAGACCTTTTCGGAAGCGGTCGAAATCGCGCGCTACGGCATTGGCCGCGTCGTGAACCTAAAGCACTATGCCGGAGAGGGCGTGATCGGCATTCCGAAGTTCTCCGGCGGCAGGGGCATGGCGGGGAAAACCATTTATCTCGAGCTCTGCAAGGGCGGCAGAGCCCGGATGGAGCGTCTGCTCCGCATGGTGTGTGCCGGCAGAATGCAGCCAGGGCGCATGATCACGCATAAGCGCAGGGGCTTTCAGTCGCTCTCGGAAGGGCTCGAACTCATGCGCCAGAAGCCGCAGAACCTGATCAAAGTGATGGTGCGGCTGTCAGATGGCGGGGAGGAGAGAGAAACATGAAAAAGATCAGCGTGGTGATTCCCTGCTACAACGAAGAGGCTAATGTCGGGCCGATGGCAGAGACACTGGAGGCACTGTTTTCGAATGAGCTCAAACAGTATGACTATGAGCTCATCTTTATCGACAACGACTCGCAGGACGGGACGCGGGATTGTCTCCGCGCGCTCTGCCGGAGAAATCACAAAATCAAGGCGATTTTTAACGCGAAGAATTTTGGACAGTTCAACTCGCCCTACTATGCGATGCTGCAGTCGCATGGCGATGCGACGGTGCTGATGGCGGCGGATTTTCAGGATCCGCCCGATATGCTGGTAAAATATGTCGCGGCTTGGGAAGAGGGCTATAAGATCGCGATTGGCATCAAGACGCACAGCGCCGAGAATCCGCTCATGTACCACTTGCGCTCGCTCTATTACAAGTGGATCCGGAAGCTATCAGAGGTGGACCAGATTGAGCACTTCACGGGCTTCGGGCTCTATGACAGGAGTTTTATCCAGGTGCTCCGAGATCTCGACGACCCGACACCCTTTCTCCGCGGCATTGTCGCGGAGCTAGGCTACCGCCGGAAGGAAATTCCCTACGACCAGCCGAAGCGGCGCGCGGGCAAGACGAGCAATAATCTCTATAAACTCTATGACGCTGCGATGCTCTCAGTGACTTCTTATACGAAGTTCGGGCTCCGCCTTGCGACCTTTCTCGGCGGAATCACCCTGGTCATCAGCGTCGTGATTGCCCTGATTTATCTCGTGCTGAAACTGCTCTACTGGAATCGCTTCCAGGCAGGACTTGCGCCGCTCTTAATTGGAATGTTGTTTCTCGGCGCCGTGCAGATTTTTTTCATCGGCATGGTCGGCGAGTATGTCCTGACGATTAACCAGCGCGTCATGAAACGCCCGCTGGTTGTCGAGGAAGAGAGAATCAATTTTGACAGCGAAGAGGAGGCAGGATGAAGTACAGAGTCGATGTGGTGCGCATCCGGGAGAACTATATTACGCTGAACGGCTGGGCCATCGGGCGGCATCCCGGGACAGAAGCTGCCTTTTCCGTGGAGGACGCGGCGCACCGCGCGATTCCGTTCAAGCTGGTTCGGACGCGCCGGGACGATGTAAGTCAGATTTATTATCACACAACATCGAAACAGGAATATGGCTTTGACATTCGCTTTCCCTATGAGCGTGGTAAAACCTATTATCTTGTGATCGCGATGGAAGGCCGCCGGGCGCACATCAAATACAACGAAGCGCTGATTGCGAAGCGCTCTTCGGTCGCGTACAAGCGCATGGAGAAGCTCAAAGACCTCTGCAACATGGAGACCGTGCGCGTCGCCGTTGAGTATTTCAAGAAACACGGGCTCCGGAAACTCTTCCTGAAATCGAAGAATAAACTCCAGGGCATTGACTCGGATTATGAATATGCCGAGTGGTATGAGAAAACCCGCCCGAAGGCAGAGGAACTCAAAGCGCAGCGGGAGAAGATCTGGGGTGAAAGCGCACCGCGCTTTTCGATTGTGATTCCGCTCTTTGAGACGCCGGAAGTGTATCTCCGGGCGCTGCTCGACTCCCTGCTCGCTGAAACCTATCCGAAATTTGAAGTCTGCCTCGCGGATGGCAGCCGGAGCGGTCACAGCGTCGAGGCAGTTCTGAAAGACTATGCCGCGCGCGATCAGCGCATCCGCTATACAGTTCTCGGCGAAAACCGCGGGATTGCTGGCAATACGAATGCTGCACTCGCCTTGGCAGAGGGCGATTTTGTTGTGCTCTGCGATCACGATGATATTCTTCCGCCAGAGGCTCTGTACTGCTTTGCGGAGGCGCTCGCACAGAATCCAGAGGCAGACTGTATTTACTCCGATGAGGACAAGTTGGATATGGACGGCGGCTCGCTGTTCGACCCTCACTTTAAGCCTGACTTTAATCCGGATATGCTAAGTTCTGTCAACTATATCTGTCACCTCTTTGGCGTTCGGAGGAGCCTTTTAGACACGGTCGGGATTTTTGACGCGGCCTATGACGGCGCACAGGACTACGATTTTATCTTCCGCGTGACTGAGAGAGCGCGGCAGATTGTCCATGTCCCGAAAGTTCTTTATCACTGGCGCTGTCACATGAACTCGACAGCTTCAAATCCGGAGAGCAAGCTCTATGCGTTTGAGGCGGGGGCAAGGGCAATCCGCGCGCACTACGAGCGCGTCTACCCGGAACTCAAAATCAAAGAGGTCAAAAAGGGGGTTGACTATGGCATTTACCATACCATCTTTGAGCTCGCGGAGGAGCCGCTGGTCTCGGTGATTATTCCGAACAAGGATCACCGCGAGGATCTCGACAAGGCGATGCGCTCTCTTCTCGAACAGGGAACTTACAAAAATCTCGAGTTCATTGTCGTCGAGAACAACTCGACTGATCCGGAGACCTTTGACTACTACGAAGCGATTCAGAAGGAACTGCCGCAGGTCAGGGTGGTCTACTACAAGGGCGGCTTTAATTTCTCGGCGATCAATAATTTTGGCGTTTCGTACGCGAAGGGCGAATACCTACTCTTTATGAACAACGATGTCGAACTCATCAACCCGGACACGATGCGGGAACTCCTCGGCTACGGACAGCGGGAAGATGTCGGCGTGGTCGGCTGCCGTCTGCTCTACGAGGACGACACAATTCAACACGCGGGGGTTGTGATTGGCTTCGGCGGCATTGCAGGACACACCTTCATCGGGCTCCATGAAGTGCAGAACAGCTATTTTCACCGCGCGCTGACCGCGCAGGACTACTCGGCGGTCACGGCGGCCTGTATGCTCACAAAGAAGGAAGTGTTTCTTTCGGTCGGCGGTTTTACCGAGGAGCTCGCGGTCGCATTTAATGACATTGACTACTGCCTTAAAGTGCGCGCCGCCGGAAAACTGGTGGTCTACAATCCCTATGCACTCCTGCACCACTACGAGTCGAAATCGCGTGGGCTCGAGGATACACCGGAGAAGGTGGAGCGCTTTAACCGGGAGGTCGCGCGCTTCATGAAGCGCTGGCCGGAAATCCTTAAGCAGGGTGATCCCTATTACAACCCGAATCTGACACTCCGGAAATCGAATTTTGCGCTGCGGGATCTCGACAAGGAGCAGATCGGGGAGCCCTATCACATGCCGGGCATTGAGAAATATCTACAGGAACTGGAGGGAAAAACGTGATGGCAGAAGCGCGACGTGCGGCGTGCATCACCGTGGTGATTCCGAATTTTAATGGGATGAAATATCTGCCACAGTGCATTGAGGCGCTGCGCCGTCAGACGGCGACAGAATTTGAGCTTCTGGTTCTGGAGAATGGTTCTTCGGACGGGAGCGCGGAGTGGCTTCGAGAGGCGAACGTGCCGACCATTTTTCTCAGCAAAAATCTCGGCTTTGCGGGGGGCGTGAACCGCGCAGTTGAGGAAGTTCAGACGCCCTATCTGATTCTTTTGAACAATGACACAGAAGTATTTCCGGATTTTGTCGAGGCGCTGATGAGGAGTATTGTGCGCTCAGAACGGATTTTTTCGGTCAGTGCGATGATGCTGCGGACCCAGAACCATGCGGAGATTGACGATGCGGGCGATCTCCTCTCACTGCCGGGCTGGGCGTTTCAGCGCGGCACCATGGAGCCGCGCTCGCACTATGAGAGAGAGGCAGAGGTTTTCTCTGCCTGCGGTGGCGCGGCGATTTACCGGACAGACATTTATCGGGCGCTCGGTGGGCTCGACACGAGCTATTTTGCCTATCTCGAAGATCTGGATCTCGGCTGGAGAGCCAAGCTCGCAGGCTACCGGAATCTCTACTGTCCGGCGGCAAGGGTCTATCACTTTGGCTCTGCGACGAGCGGTTCCAAGTACAATGCCTTCAAAGTGCGGCTCTCTGCGCGGAATCATATCTTTACGATGGCGAAAAACCAGCCGCTCTGGCAGCTCATCTGGAACGCCCCGTTTTTGCTCGGCGGCATCGCCGTCAAAGCGGCTTTTTTTGCGAAGAAAGGGCTGCTTTCCGCCTATCTCGGTGGCCTCTTCGAAGGGCTCAGAGCGCTCCCCGCGCGGGACAAGACGGATTTTTCGAAAATTCCGACTTCTCGTATCCTCGCAATTGAGTGGGAATTGGTTCTCGGCACCGTTACCTATGTGAGGCATTATGTCTCGCGGGTCGCGAAAAAGGAAGCTGGAAAATCGGCTTCCAATCCAGTATAATTTTCGTATGGTAAAAGACTTCCAAAAGCAGTTCAATCGACTGCATATTCTGATTGATGCAGCGGTGATCAGCGGCTCTTATTTTCTCGCCTGGTACATTCTGTTCGGTCTCTACCACGAGAAAGTCGGGCGCCTCAGCTTTGCAATTTACATGCAGGCGCTGTTTTTC
>CALLVJ010000141.1 GCA_938010625.1 uncultured Stomatobaculum sp.
CCCCATGATGCCCGTTTTCCCCAGCGTCTCTTTCAGAAACAGTCTCTGATCGCGGGGAATTTTGACCAGCAGCCGCCCGCCTTTGCCAATTGCCCAGGCTCTGTCCACCGCCGCGATTAAAATCATGCTTCTTCTCCGAAGATGAGTTCCTTTGCATAGGGCAGCGAAGCAATCCAGTCGCAAAACGTGTGCCACTCTGCGAGCTTGTGGTCGCGTCTTGCAAAATAAATATGCACGAGCGTCTCATAGTTAAAGCTGCAGGTGCGAAGTTGCTCATAGCTCTCAGGAAGCAGCTGGATCATAGAGTACCAGGCTTCTTTGTCCCTGGTCTCCACAAAGCGGAGGCGCAGACTCTCGAGCACTGCAATCATCTGATCCAGCGCTGCAAGCGCCTCGGCACTCATATGATCATGCGAAAAATCCTCCCGCGAAAACGGCTTGCTGTGAATTTTGTGCATGGTCGAGGTGGAGTTCGCAACTGTCGCCACCTTATAGGTGTCATATTCCTTCCACCAGTAAAGCGGCGCCGTGATGTCCACTGAGACAAAAATCTGGCGCAGATACTTCCGGTGATCGCTCCCAGCCTTTCTGAGACGCATGGCCAGGCTGAGATCATTTTCCCCCAGAACATAGTTACCGGTCTCGTCATAGTGGCTGTCACTTCTCGCCCAGGAATTCAGCGGATTTCTTGCGCCGCGCATTGCATTTTCCAGGTTCATGACAGATCCTCGCTCCAGTCGAATCATAGAGTTACACCTCTTTCTTCCTATACTATTATAGTAGCCACCTGTCAGTCGGCCTCTCCCATGCGATTTCGCTTCCGCTCCTGATAGCGCGCATAGGCCTTCTCGAGCATTGTCTTTTCATTGGTAAATTTCAGAAGATGCCATGCCTCATGATACTTGTAATAGCCAGAATCCACAAAAAACTCTTCCCGCTGCGGTTTGGAATAATAACTGTCCGCGCTCATCAGATACCAGTGGACACTCTTATCTACCTGTTCCGCCTGCGCATTGAACGTATATTCACTTTTGCCGATGTATTCGACAATGCGCGCGCTGACGCCGGTTTCCTCTTTGACTTCGCGCAGTGCCGTTGTCTCAAAGCTCTCTCCCGCTTCCACTGTGCCCTTCGGGAGTACCCATCCCTCATAGCGATTTCTGTAATTCTTATAGAGCAGCAGGATCTTTCCGTGAAAGATCACGATGCCGCCGCAGCTCGTTGCTTCGACCATTTGCAATCCCTCCTGCGCGACGCATATCCCCAAGCAAATGTAAGTGTACTTCTGGCAGCTTTTCAGCACAAGCTTTTTCTGCCCTGGCCTGTTTTTCTCACTCGACTGCCCGCTTAAAATGCCCGCGTGTAAAATTCTCATACGCCTCAGGGACATCCTGCTCTCTCTCTACAAAGCTCCGGTAAACCGAACGCACAGCTGTCTTTGCCTCTGCAGCGCTCTCATTGCTGAGCAAGATACGCACCGCTCCGAGCCGCAACCCTGCCAGTTCCGCCGCCACACCGCTCAGACTGAGCGGCGCCGCATTATAAATTGTATTATAGCAGAAGGTACAATGCGTCTTCACCGGCATTTCCATCATGCGGCGATCTCTGAGTTTCATATATTCTGGTCTATGATCACAGCGAGCCGCTGTCTTTTTGAGGCAGTTGGCAGATACCATCATCGGAAGCCGACCTGCGACAACCATCTCCTGTCCCGCCGTGTCGAGGGCGCGAAGCTCCCGCGCTGTCTCCTCAATTGGCAGCGTGAGACGCGAAGCGCCAAAGTTTCTGAGGCAGCGCTGCGCCTCCCGATTCATGCCATAGACCTGAAAGTCAAAGAAGAAGGCAGGGCAACGCTTTCCACTGTTCGCATAGAGTGCCTCAAAAAATCCCGGTTCTTCCAGATTGCGGATGATCAGCGCGTCGAGCGGCAGAGCGAGCAGCCGTTCCGCCTGCTCGTGAAAAAAGCGCTCTGCCTCTGTCCGGAAAATTTGCGGCAACAACAGATACGCCCGCTTGCCCGCTTTCTGAATGCCTTTGACTGCCTGCTTCCACTGTTCCGGCAAAATACCGTCCGCACTGAACGAGATGGCTGTGACCTCTTCCATGCCGGAAACCACCTGTATCTGCTCCCAACTGTCACAGCTCACATGGAGCTCCGGCACAGCTGATCCTGTCTCTGCAGTGCAGACAGCTCCAACTTTGTCATCTGTTTTTGCTGTGTGAACAGTCTCCGCTGCACAGACGGATTCCCGCTGAAACGCTGCGTCAATCTTTGCGGCAATTGCTTCGAGTGCCCTGCGTCGAAGCTCATTCAGCTGTTTTACCGGGAAAAAGAATCCCTCTTCCACCGAGACATCCAGTTTCGAGAAGCGGAAGCCCGTACCGCCGGTTTTCTGGAGCCGCTCCCGCACAGCCTCGGCTGTGCTCCCGGCTGTCCGCGCACGCGCGGCGATTTCGCCTGTGACCTCTGCGCTCACTTTGCCCGCATTTGCGAGCGTGGCGCTGACTTGCAGGCACATGGGTGCGCCATCCCGTTGAAGAAAGCGCCCGCAGAGCGGCAGCTCCCGCACTGTCTTCACATAGCGCCTTTCGAGCGCTTCCTCATACGGAATATTTTGCTTCCGCTTCTCCTTCTTTTCCTGCAGCACAATCATATCGCGCCCATTGTGCTTTTGATAATAGCCCTCGGTCTGGCCGCCCCGGTCAAAGAGATCCAGAAGATGCTCTCTATCCGCCGCTTCGACAGCAAATCCCTCTGCGCCCTCGCGCGCATAGAGATCCAGATACTTCCGCCAGATGGATACGACACCTGCCGTATAGCGCGGACTCTTCATGCGCCCTTCTATTTTCAGGCTGTCAATGCCGCTCTCCGCGAGCAGCGGGAGCAGATCCAGGCTGCAGAGATCCTTACAGCTGAGGAGCAACCCCTGTCTGGATGACTTCTGATGTTCGCGCTGCAGGCTGTACGGCAGACGGCAGGTCTGGGCGCAGCGTCCCCGATTGCCTGAGCGCTCGCCGAGGAGGCTCGACATGAAACACTGCCCGGAGTAGGCATAGCAGAGTGCGCCGTGCACAAAACTCTCTACCTCA
>CALLVJ010000142.1 GCA_938010625.1 uncultured Stomatobaculum sp.
GAAGAGACCGGAGATATTCTGCCGCCCCTGCCGGTACTGGTTTTCTCGCTGCAAAATCGGGAAAATCTGATCTGGATAGCGCGCCGCATAGCGCCGTATGATGTCCGGCGAGCCATCTGTTGAGGCATCGTCGTGAATCAGAATTTCAATGTCAAATTCCCCCCGCTGGGCGAGAAAGCCATCCAGCGCCTGTCGAAGATATTTCGCGTGGTTATAGCAGACCGCGCAGATACTGACAAGCGGACGCTCTTTTTCCTGTGTCATGCTTCTTTTCCTCTCGTCTTGACAAAATTCCAGAGATAGCACAGCATGTCGCGCTGAAACACTGCGGAAAGTATGCCGTAACATGCGATACCTGCGACAAGCTGTGAGAGCAGCAGGAGCGGCGCAGCAAGCGGCAGACACTCCATCGCATAGACTGCAATTCCCATGAGCAGCGAAGAGACCGCCGCCGGAACCAGATCCAGATACTGCTGTCCCGGTCCATAGCCGAGAAGTTTTCCGACCGGCCAGGCGTTCAAGGCGCTGCAGAGCGCTTCATCGACCGCCTTGAAAATAAGAAGTCCCAACATGCCGTAGCGGAAACTGAGCAGCAGCAAGACTGCACCGAGCAGCTTCTTGATGCACTCCAGTTTCAGAAACCAGTCGCTCCTTCCGAGCGCTGTGATCATCTGCAGATTGCTGACATGCAGCGGCCAGAATGCGTAGCAGAGGCAGAGCAGGCGGAGGTAGGGCACGGAAAAGAGCCAGTCCTCCGTGAGCAGCGTGCGAATCAGGCTGGTGCCAACCGCTGCCATGCCCGCCATCATTGGAAAAATCACAAAGGCAGAGAGGCGTATGCTGCCCTGGAGCATGCCGCGCAGGCTCTCCTTCTCGGACTGCCGTCTCGCATAGGTCGGCAGCAGCACCGACTGCATCGCCGCCGAGAGATTCGAAGTGATGAGTTTCGGGAACTGCTCTGCGCGGTTATAGCCACCGAGCGCCGCCTTCGAATAATACTTGCCAATCAGAAGTCCGTAGATATTATTCCAGAGGGTGTCGAGAATGCCAGAGAGCAGAATTTTCCAGCCAAAGGAAAAGAGTCGCTTCAACCGCGCAAAAACAATGCGGCCGCGCGGCCGCCAGACGACCGCAATGAAAAGTCCTGTCATCAGCGCGACATAGTAAATGAGTTGCTGCGCTGCCATTGCAAAGACGCCATAGCCTCGCTCTGCCATCAGGATCGCGACGATGCCGGACAAGATTACCGCCGCCATGGTCGCCTCAAAGAGTTTCCGGAATTGTAAGTTCCGCGAGACATAGGCAGTCTGCACCGAAATCACAGCGCCCGGAAACAGCACAAGTCCCATTGCGCGGAGCAGAGAAACCAGAACCGGCGTCTCATAGTAATGCGCAATCAGGGGCGCTGCCGCAAAGAGCAGACCATAAACGGGCACAGAGACCGCGAGACTGATCCAGAAGACCGAACTGAAATCGCTCTCCTCGATCTGCTCTGCCTGAATCAGTGCTGTCGCAAAACCCGACTGCACAAAGACATTCGCGAGCGTGATGAAAATCATAATCAGTCCTATGGTGCCGTACTCGGTCGGCGTCATGAGCCGCGCGAGGAACAGCGCAACGACAAATTGGACGCCCTGTGCGCCGAGGAGCTCTAAGAGCTTCCAAAACAAGCCTCCCGCGACGCTCTCCTCTCTCTGTCTCATAAAAAGAATAATTCTCCCAGTGTGCGATGCGGCAAATTAAAAGTAAACCCGCCGCGAAGTATGCCAACTGCCTTTCCCAGTCTGTTTTTCTGCTGCAGGGCGAGAAAGTCCTGCAGAGTCTTTTTCGCCGCAGCCGGCAGCTCTCCGCCGTACTGCGCTTCCAACTCCGCCGCCTGCAAAAACAGGGCGCGGTAGGCAGCGCCAGACTTTGCATTCATCTCCGCGAGGCTCTCCCCCGAGAGTCCAAGTCGCCGCTTCACTTCTCCGATTGCACTGCCCTGTCTTGCGCCGAGCACATTGTCTGTATGCTGCCGGTAGTCGTAGAGAGCGCGGTCCAGATAGGCGATGCGCCCGAATGTCGCCGCAACAAGCGCGATCCAGTGGTCGTGCATCACCGCGTGTTCCGGCATCGGATGCGCGACAAGGAGCCGCACAAGCGCGTGGTTCATCAGCATCGCGCCGCCGGTCACATTGTTCTGCACGAGCAGCTGACAAAGCTTCCGCCTCTCCGGGTTCATCTTCTGGTAGCGCACATAGGATGGCGATAG
>CALLVJ010000143.1 GCA_938010625.1 uncultured Stomatobaculum sp.
TGTCGCCGTCCTTCGCCATGATGTACATGGTGCGGGTTCCCTGGTTGTAGTTGATCTGGTAGGAAGCCTGCGGTCCCAGGATGGTCTCCATGTCGGTCACGACGGAGCCGTCGTTGTTGAAGTAGTACTTGTAGCCGTCGACATAGTGCCAGCCGCGCGCCGGCTCGCCGTCAATGAAGTAGTGCTGGACATTGTCGAGAAAGCCCCAGCCCGTGTACGGGGTGCCGCTGTGGGAGGAGTAATGGACGCCTGTGCCGTCGCGGTAAGCGCCCTCATACTTGCCGACCATCAGATTTTTGGAGGCATAGGGGAAATGCTCGGTGTTGTGCCAGAAGCCCACGCGGATGCCGACAATGTAGCGGTCAGAGCCCATGGTGCCGGTCGTCTGGCCGTTCTTTGCCCAGTCGAGCACGGTGCCGTCGTTCAGCATGACCTTGTAGTAGACATCGTTGTAGCGGTGTGCCATGCCTTTCACGCGAATTTGAATGGCCTGCACCTTCGCGCCGTCCTCGTTGTAGGGGGTGATTTCCTTCGAGGCTGCCCAGGGGCTCCAGCCGTGCTGATCAGTGTAGACGCGGTAGTACATGCGCGCAATGCCGGAGTGAATCATGTAGAACTTCGAGAAGCCATTCTCCGAGAAGAGCCCCTTGCCGGGGTTGTTGGTTGCAGTGTCGCCGAGCATATTGCCGGCCGCATCGAGCATCTGGTAAGTCGCAATCTGCACCTGATTCAGAACCGGGTCCGCCGGTGTGTTGCCGGTGCCGAGCGCCTCAAAGCCCGCGTTTTCGAAAATTGAGGAGAGGTCATCGCGCCCCGGGTTGCCCGCGAAATCTGCGCTGCCCGGCAGGCTGTAGTCGGCGTTCACCGACTTTTCAGTCGCTGTGTAGGTAGAAGTGTACTGCGCGGTGCTGGACGGGAACTTGGCGTCCGGATTGGTTGCATCCGATGCGGCGCTTGCCGCCTGACCGCCGTCCTGTGCCGTGTTCTGTGTCTCATTGATGCTCGTCGCCTGACCGCCGATCTCCGGCTGACCGTCCGAGCTTTGCGCGGAGGACTCGGTCGAAGCGGGCGCGGAAGTCTCAGCGCCACCGCTGCTTGCCGCTGTGGATGTATCAGATGGAGCGGGAGTCGTCGCTGCTGCGCTGCTCTGACTGTTCGCGCCCTCCGGTGCAGTGAGCTGTGCCTCAGAGCTCGCGGAAGTGCTGTAAGCGGCAGGGTTTGCGCTGTGTCCCACTACCTTTGCAAAGGCAGGGGCGGGCGCCTGTAAGGTCATGGAGGCGGAGAGGACTAGGGCTGCGCCTCGTTTCAGATTTAATTTCATGATACGGGTTACCTCCTAAATAAAAGCACAGCAGCGCGAAATACCTGCTGTCTGCAACAAAGTCTCATAGTATCTTAACATAAAGCGTCAACGATGGCAGTGAAAAAACTGCGCGTAATTCTGACAGTTTTCTTACAGTTGACGCGCCAATCAGTCCGGATAGCGAAGCTGCGCGGGACGCGGAGCCTTGAGAGCGCGCGTCAGATAGCGTTTTGCTTCCCACTTTGCCATCGGGAGATTCATGTCGAGATAGTTGCCGCAGTCGCGGGCCGCTGCGCCAGGCACTTCGCCCTCAAAGTCTGCGACAAACTGGAAGAGTTCGCGGAGCAGCGGGAGAATGTCTTCGGGCGTGTAGTCGCCGCAGAGCAGAAGATAAAAGCCAGTGCGGCACCCCATCGGGCCAAAGTAGAGGACTTTTTGACCGAAGTCTCTGTGGTTCCGGAGGAAAGTTGCGCCGAGGTGTTCGAGTGTATGAACTTCTGCGGTATTCATGACGGGCTCGCGGTTTGGCGCGGTCATGCGGAGATCAAAGGTGGTGACTATCTCGGAGCCGATCGGGTCTTTGCGGGACACATAGACGCCAGGCTCCAGGTTCAGATGATTGACGGTAAAACTCGTGATTTTTTTCATGTGCAGACTCCCTGGAAGCGCACTGCGTTAGCGGCAGTTAGCTCTCTGATTGACATTCTCTATGGTTATGGTAAAGTTTTAGTCTAACACGGTAAGATTAAGAATGCAAGCGCAGTGCGCGAAAGGACTTTTGCTATGGAGAGAAGAGAAATGAGACGCATTTTGGTGACGGCGATCGGCTCGTTTGCAGCGCCCGCCGCGATCCGGGAATTGAGGGAGGGCGGCTGCTATGTTGTCGGAACAGATTTCAATCCGGCAGAGCTTCTCTCGGAGAGTATAGAAGTCCATGCCTTTTATCAGCTGCCGCGCTGCGACGAGCGGGAGGAATATCTGCAGAAGCTCGGAGCGGTGATTCAGCGGGAACAGATTGACGGCATTTTGCC
>CALLVJ010000144.1 GCA_938010625.1 uncultured Stomatobaculum sp.
AGGCTACGGACGGGTGTGTCAGAGTGAGGATCACCCCCGCGTGTGCGGGGAAAACTTCTTCTATTCTTAGCAGATCTCGATATGGTAAGGATCACCCCCGCGTGTGCGGGGAAAACCTTCGTTATCAGAAAATCTGACGAGGGCGAACGGGATCACCCCCGCGTGTGCGGGGAAAACTTCAAGAAATCGAAGATAAAGTTGACGGAGACAGGATCACCCCCGCGTGTGCGGGGAAAACAGTTTTATATGCCGCTTACGGTCGGACTTGACAGGATCACCCCCGCGTGTGCGGGGAAAACGAACACCTTGATAAAAGCTTTGCAGAAAAAATGGGATCACCCCCGCGTGTGCGGGGAAAACGAGGATTCCTAGCATTGTTGAGCTTACTGGAAAGGATCACCCCCGCGTGTGCGGGGAAAACTTCAGCGCATACACCCCAAGTTCGGCACAGTGGGGATCACCCCCGCGTGTGCGGGGAAAACACTTGGAAAATGGCTTATTTCCGTGGTCGATCCTACTCTTCTGCGTCGATCCTCTTTAACTTCTCATATAGCTGTTGCGTCAAGCGGCAGTCTGCGAGCGCCCTATGCGGTTCCAGTATAGCAAATTGAAAATGCTTTGATAAGGTCAATAGCTTATAATCTTCCACCTCATCCACCTTTTGCCTGGCAAGGTTCAAAGTGTCGGTAATCGGCGGATGCCCGAGTACAATCCCATTCTTCCTGCAAGCCTGTTGCAAAAATCTCCAATCAAAACTTGCATTATGACTTACAATGCGAGTATCCTCCATAAAATCCAGCAACTCGTTAAGTGCCTGCACAATGGGTTTACCTTCGTGTCCCAACATCTCCCGCGTGATTCCCGTGAGTTCCATAATCGTTTCTGGAATATGCTCACAGGCAACCAGCGCCTGATAGTGCGAAACTTCTTTTCCCTCTTCTACACGAATCGCCGCAAGTTCAATTATCTGGTCGCACAGCGGATTTAATCCAGTTGTCTCTAAATCTAATACCACGTACTCTGGAGTACTTCTTTTTCGCGCCCTGCTTTTTTGAATCTGCTGCACTTGATAGACCTTTTCCGCGCGGCTCATCGGTACTTTATCGGTCTCAGCCTGTGCTGCACTCTTCTCCCGCTTTTTGATACCTGGCTTTCTGACGAGTTTAATACCGTCAAAATCCACTGGAATCCATGTCGTATTATGGACAGCAAAATCCAATTTCTGCTCTCCAGTGCTGCTGAAAACCATGGTCGCTCTGCCTTCTTTGACATGCTCACAGATGCGCTTCCATAGTTCCTCTCGCACGCGAGCATTGACGTTCCCCACATAGACCCCTGTGGAAATTTCTATCAGCCACTTAGATAAATCTCCTCGCACTTTCGGCGGACAATCGGTCAAAGTAATGACAATCATGACGTTACATCCATATGGTACGATATCGCATTGGGAACAGTCTCTTTTATATTATCCCAGAGATAAATGACATTATCTTCATCTATTTCTTCTGCTTCGTCATCATCTGCAAGCAAATGGTGTAAGTCGCACACCATACGCCCCAAGATATGCCCCTCCACCATCGCATCGCGCACTTTTCGTCTGACATAAGCCGGCAAATCTTGTAGATCCTGCGAGGCTGCCTCGAATGCAATTGGAATGGTTATTTCAGCCTTATAGAGATCTGCGAGATCATATACAAACGACAGTTCGTGTCCAACATGAACAAAGCCCAAACCTGGAGAACACCCCAAAGCAACAATCACCGCATGTGCGAGTCCGTAGAGACACACATGTCCCGCACTGAGTGCCTGGTTCACGGCATTGCTCTCGAAAAAATCATCTGGATTATATTCTCTGCCACGCCAAGAAACGCCATATTGCTTGGATAGTTTGCGGTAAATTTCCCGCACGCGGCTACCTTCTCTGCCGCGAAGTTGCTGCAGCGTCAATTTGCTCACATCTTCTGTGGGAAAACGCATCGCATACATTTTCCGCACAACGGCGAGGTGCAGACGCTGGTTACTGACCAGCTTCGCCTGCTGCAATAAAAGTCCTGATCGCTTGGTAAGCGGGCGTCCGCTCGCATAGTAGCGGACGCCGTGCTCTCCAACCCAAATGACCGTGACACCTGCATCTCCAATTAACTCCATCGCACGGTGTGTAATACTGCTACCCGGTCCCAACATCAGTACCGAGATGGCTGCTGCCGGAATATCTACCGTTCCGTCTTCATCCATCACTTCAATCGCACTGTCACGTCGATTTAATTTGCAACGCTCCAGATAAAGAAAAGTCATTCTGTCTTTGACCTGTGGCAACTGCTGCAATTCCGGGCGAATGATGCCTGGAATTTCCTTCATATTTCACCTCAGGGCAGGCGCATAATGGTGAGCAATCCCATACCGTAAGCCTTCCCCCTGCCCATACCACGGCACAGAAGCTCTTTGAATTTCTCAACATCTGTTACAGTCAATACACCTTCGTAGCTCACTTCGCGCAATGCAACGCGCTTTTCTTTGTCCTCTTGTTTATGGAATATATCCCAGTTATTTCCCACAGCGCGAAAGCCATCCTTTTCCAGCATGAACCCATGCGCCTCTGCTCGCTTCGCAAGCCAATCTTCCTGCTGTGCCACACCGACACAAGCTTTTATGACTCCACGCTTTCCTGTGCTTGCGCGCGATTGGCTCTGCGTTGGATTCGCAACCAAGCGGAATCGCCACTGACTCTGCGCCGTGATACGCGCTAAGAGCGGTTTATAGTCCTTGGTCAGAAATCCTTCTGCTGGCTTGCCATACTCCCGCACTGCTGCCACAAGTTGTGGCTTCTCTTCACTCAGAATCAACACGTATAGCTTGCCGCCGAGTGTATCCAGGCGCCAGAGCCGCCGCTCTCGTTCTCCTGAAAAGGCGTTCTCCACCATGCCGTGAATTTTACTGCGAGAAGAGAGTAACTTTCGAGTAGCGCGCTTGTCTGTATCCAGTTCCATTCTTGTCAGATACATGTCTTCTCTCCTCTCACAGTTCTGCCATGGCATCGTGCTCTTCTGCCAATCCCTCTTCTGCCTTCCCATCATCCGCAATCCAGATTTCCTTTGCTCTCCGATAGCCAAATTCGCGCTTCTGTGGATTAAAAGAGATGGGCAAATCCTGTACGATAGCGCCTTCTATCTCTCCAGGCCTGCAATCCAGCCGAATATAGCGATGGCTCTGCCTTCTGCTCTTGGCATCTGTATTTTGATTTTCTGCTTCCCTTAAGGCTGTCTCCAAATCCTCATCACATATACCAAGAACTAATGGTAAAGTCGGCGGGCAGGAACGTCTACCGAGAAAGAGGGGATAGCAAGGATGCCGTAGCGCGTCTTCCAGCTTTTCCAACAGACTTCTGTCTTCTGACTCGAATCCCACCACAAAGATTGCATCCGAGAGATAATAGCGGTAGGTAAGATAAGAAGTCTTTTCTGACTTGGCAATGTGAAAGTCTTTGATGACTTCTCCATTTCGATCAACCCGAACTCCAAAGTGAAGCGCCGAAAGTTCTGATAAGTCTGTATCTCGTCTCAAACCTAACGCTGCCGCAAGCATCCCAATCACACCACTCTTCGAGGGTTCACGATTGGTGCGCCTCGTTTCAAATTTGGAATCAGTGCCCCACGCCTGCAGCGGTGCTGCAATGCGCAGTAAAAGGGTACTCATTCCGCCTCCCCTGCACTGTTCAGAAATTCCTGCACACAAGTTTCAAGCGCATCTAAGTTTTCTTTCATTGATTTTGTGTCGCAGAGCGCTACCATACCTTCGCCTGTTCCCAGCGCATACCGCGGTACTTCAACAAAGTTCTGGTAACTCTTCTTCGCATATGCAACAAAACGCTCAACAGAAGGTTTGCTATAGCCATTGCGGCTCACAACCGCCTCCTCAAACGCACCACTGAAATTCACCGGCTGATCCTCGCGAATTGTGATATAAACAGCATCCGGTACGGTACGATTAGCAAAAGTGTTCTGCTTACCCGTCGGCATCGAATAAATGAATGCCTCTGCAAAGGTTCTGACTATCTGCTCTGGATTTTTGACCCACTGTTTGAGTTCTGACACATTGACTGTCGCGTAGCGATAAAGTGTCGAGGAATTGAACTCTATCGTCCCGAGATGACCAGCTCCCGCATTATCCTCCGGTGCAAGATCATCGACCGCTGTAAAGTAATCATACTCGCTGTGAACGGCATGTGTCGAAATACTATGCGCTACTTGCGCTGCTGCATCATAATTCAGTGATGGATCTGCCGCTACCATACGGCCAAACAAGGCAACCTCAAAGCCAGGGACTTCTTTTAATGCCGTCTTAAAGGCTTCTTTATCCCCGCAGCCATCGACCGCCAGCTGTGCTAAAGCTCGCACCTGCGCACTGCTAATAAAGAACAGCGCATCTAACTCTGCCTTTTTCCCCTTTTTCTCATCAATTTTGACCTTGAGACCTGCTTTCGTCAAAGCATCAATTGCCAACTTCTCCCCATTCAAATCAGGATTCAACTTTTGGATCTCCTGCGCCAGCAATGCAACCAGCTTCTTACTTCTCTTGGAAAGTTCCTCCTCTATCATGACTTCTTTGAAATAGTTGCGCATCGCATGCTTCCACGCCTGTGAAGAAACTCTTGCACGCGTGGTCCCTCCATAGATTGCCGTCTTCGGGCTGCCGGTGTCATCGCGGTTGATGCAGCTCGGCGGCACAGTCTGAATCACATGCAAATCCACAAACAATCTCTTCTCATTCATATTCATAATCATATCCTTTCCGGTCTCTTGACCCCACCAGTTTTTGAATTCTCTTCTTGATCTTGGCAATGTTCTTTCTGTTTACTCTGTCGTTATAGGCTCCACTTTCTCATCCTTCTCACGATAGGAAAGTTCTCTGTAAAAATCACGTCCCCATTTGAGCCGCACATTGTCGATCCTATCTAAATCTTGGTAATCATATAAATCCTTGGCGAGAGCCGCATAGTCTAACGGAATACTTTCTCTCTTGCAAAGCTGTATGACGTTACGCAAGTGCCAGCTAAATTCAATCAAATCCGCCGAAGTGACAACTACATTAAAGCGCCTGATAACTGCCTCTTCATTACCAGCTGTTCTCCTCGCCAACTGTCCAACCGCTCGCCCCAACGTATTTCCCTCCAAGAACATAAAGTCACCGTGAATATCTTTGCCCTGCTGATGTACCGCAAAGAGGGTCAGAGCCGTATAAATAGCTCGTTCCGAACGACTGGGCTCGTTGCCCTTCCCTTCCAATTCTTCCGGAAGTCTCTCAAACAACAAATCCCAGAGTTCCGGAACCGCTCCCGGCTCTTCTCCAATACCACGCCGCATCTTTGCAAGTTTCGCGCGAACCACGGCATCTCTGGGATTCTGTTGCAACTGCAAGAGCTTGAACTTCACAAATTGAGAGATACGACTTGTTCTTCCAAAAGTCTCCTGTTTCTCTTCCATGCACGCCTCCTTTATTTTGCTTCCCGCAACGCAGGATATAGCTTGTTGATTTTGCGCACCAAAATTTCAAATGCTTTCGGTGCCGAGTAATATACTTCCTCCTGTTCTCTGCCAACCAACGCGACGACGCCTGCATTTCGGGTCAGTTCTCTCCCTAATGCCAATGCACACTCTCTGGCCTGTCTCTGCCACTCTAATATCTTCTCTTCCATTTTCTCCCCCAAACTGCTCGGATCAACAGAATTAAGCCAAGCGCGGAAAGGAAAATCTAAAGCCGCGTAGCTAGTCTCTCGCGCGTCTTGAAAAGCATCTCCACCGGTCTTATCTCCTGCCGCGATTGTTACATCTTTTGCCAGTCCTCCAATAATGCCCGCGAGCCTGTCGCAATTCTCCACTTCTCCCTTGATTCTGGACACCCATGCTCCCCCAGAGGTCTGCTCTATCTCTGCAAGCAACCCTGCCGCAAAAGAAAGCTGATCTTCAAACGCATCATTGACAAAGAAATCCTTATCTCCGTACTGCACAGAGACAATTCTGAAATTACACGGCTGTTTTCCTTCTATCTTCAGATTCTTGTACAGTGCTTGATTCCATCTCACAATTCCAGGCAAGTAGGCACCTTCTTCTGCACAGAAAATGGAACCAAATTCTCTCCACATCTGCACGCCTGCTCTGTGCCGTCTGGGCTGATACTGAATTGATTTCTTGTCCGCCGTTCTTCCCCAAATGGTCATCTGTTCTGTAGAAGCGCTTTCCTTGGGAAAGAAATCTCCACCTAAAAGTGTAAATCCATCTACAGTAGCTACATCTGCGCGGTGTAACAGAAGCCGTCTTGACTGCAAGGTCAGCAATTCAGCTTGGTTTCCCGGCAATTGAATTTCTTCTCGCTCTTTCCACGGTGCCTGCTCTCTTTCCCAGACTGCCACATTCTCCTGCTCCCATGTCTCAGTTCCATCTTTTAGTAACGTCAGATTCAGGAGAAGGGTTTCAAACAACGTCTTGCCAACAGCAGTAATAATTCCTAACTTGCCAAGCCATCCAGCGCCCGGAGAAGGCAATCCCTTTTTCTTGGGTTTTGCCGAAGTATCATCAAATCCATTGAGATACAAAAGCCATCTAGCTGCTTCTGCATTAGAAAGGACTCTTTTCCCCTTGCCTGCTCGCGTCGAAAATAAACGCAATTTATTACTACTCTCTGAAATCTCGCCGTTTAACTTGGGAACCTCATATTCAGTCCCTGCCTCTGCACTAGTCGCCTGCCAAAACGGTCTCTCCTCATGAAACAGCCAAAAGCGTTCCCTCCACTGCTCCAAGTAGTCCTGTATCGGTTTTTCCGGAAACCGTCCCAGATCATACAGTGCCTTCCAACGACGGAATACTTCCTCTTCG
>CALLVJ010000145.1 GCA_938010625.1 uncultured Stomatobaculum sp.
CGGCGCGGCCAAGGGGGGCCTTACGATGAAGTTTGATGGCGGGACGCTGAAGTACTTCCAGCAGCTTTCCGATGGCAGCATGAAGGCAATTTCGGCAAGCTCAGTGGTCGGCGTTCTATGTCGCAAGGCGCTCGGACCGGTCGGCGGTGCCATTGCGCTGGCAGGCGTCATTGTGCTTCCGGTGACTTCCGGTGACACGGCGCTCCGCGCACTGCGCCTCACGATTGCCGATACGTTTCATATCAAACAGGATAACAGTGCGCGTCGCCTGGCGCTTGCCACGCCGATTTTTGCGCTGGTGCTCGGCATTCTGGTCTGGTCGAAAGTAGACGCAGACGGATTTAATCAGCTCTGGAGATATTTTGCGTGGTCGAATCAGGCGATGGCAGTCTTTGCATTGGCAGCGGCAGCGATTTACCTTCTGGTTGAGAACAAGGGGGCGTATGTCTGGATGCCTCTGGTTCCCGGTATCTTCTATACAGTTGTTTGCGGCAGCTACATTCTGAATGCGAAGATTGGTTTGAATCTCCCGTGGAATGCGGCATATATCGGCGGCGTGGTGCTGGCTGTTTTTTACGCGCTTGCCATTTTTATGCGCGGCAAGAGGCCGGCAAACGCCCTTTGACAGAGAGAGAGGTTCGGCATTAACCGAACCTCTTTTTTTTTCAGAGAGTTCTGAAAGAGAGGAAGAGATGAAAGAAGAGAGCCTTGACTTTTTGCGCGCGGAGGGAATTTCAGCGCGGTTGATCGACGAAGTGATTGCATTTCGCAAGTATTACGAACTGGAGACGGGAGAGGCAGAGCGCGTGCCAGTGCCGCTTTATCCCTATTACGGGAGAGAGGTCTGGGAGGAGGCGCTCAGTGCGCTTCTCGCCGGAGAGCACCTGCTTCTCTCGGGCGGCAAGGCAAGCGGCAAGAATGTGCTCGCGGAGGGGCTCGCGGCAGTGTTCGGACGTCCGCTCTGGGACATCTCTCTCTATGTCAACGCAGATGCGGCGAGCCTGATTGGCACGGATACGTTCCGGGACGGTGCAGTGCAGCTCCGGAAGGGGCCTGTGCTCCGCGCCGCCGAGTGCGGCGGCTTTGGCATTCTCGATGAGATCAATATGGCGAAAAATGAGAGCCTTGCTGTGCTGCATGCCGTGCTAGACTTTCGGCGCGTCATTGACATTCCCGGCTATGATCGGGTCAGACTTCATGAGGCGACTCGTTTTATTGGCACGATGAACTATGGCTATGCTGGCACGAGAGAGCTGAATGAGGCGCTCGCCTCCCGTTTTCTGGTGATTCAGATGCCGGTGATTCCGGAGGCTGATGTGCAGCGTCTCCTGCTCGTGAAATGTCCGACCCTCCGCCCGGAATATGCTGCGCAGTTTGCGGAACTCTTCGATGAAATCCGGAAGAAGAGTGAGAGTGGCGAGATCACAAGCCGTGCGCTGGATCTCCGAGGCCTCATTGCCGCCATTGGCATGATGGAGCAGGGATTATCGCCGGTAAAAGCGCTGCGCCTCGGCGTCGTGAACAAGTGCTTTGACAGCTATGAAAAGACATTGGTCAGCGATCTCGTTGCCGCACGCCTGCCGGAGAGCCTTGAAGCGGGTCGTATCTTCGCATGAAACTGAATGAATTTGAGAAGCGGCGCGCTGCCAATCTGATCTGGAATGCCGCGGGAGATTACAGCATTTCCCCGGGCTTTCGAATGTATGATGCAAAAGGAAGGGCAGATCTTTACTGGAACAGTATGATTGGCGCCGCACACCGCTACTATGACTGGGACAGACTGATGGAATTCTACCAGAGTTTTCATGAGACCGTAGATCAGGGCGTCTATGAGAGCCTGTTCTGGCTCGCCCTGGAGAACAGCACCTTTCAGAAGATACGGACAGAGCGCCCGGCGGCGGCCGCGCTTCGACAGGCCTATGCGAGAGAGCAGTTAAAGAATTTCATGCCGAGTATTGCAGAGAGCCGCGAGGGCTGGATTCTGGAAGGACATTACCGGACAGCACTGGGCGAGGACTCCGGGCTCCCGGATCTCGTAGATCGGAAGCTCCTCAGAGAACTGGAGATCTCTGGAACGCTCGACACAGAGGCCTGGATACAGCAAGTCGGCGCGACGCTCGCCCGCTATTTTACCTATCTGCCGGGCGCACCGGCGTCTGCGCAGAAACGCAGACGCTTTGCGCTGCCCAAGTTTGTCTTTCGGAAAAAACGCGCTGCCGAGGAGGCGAAAGTGCTGGAGCCCAATGTGCGGCGGCTCGCGATGGGCTTTGGCGAAGCGCTGCCGAGAGAAGGCAGCGGAGAGAACGCGAAAAACTTTGGCGAGCGCTACCAGGAGAAGACCGAGGCACAGCTCTGGCAATATATCCACGACTACTTTGGCGCGCCGCTCTATGAGAGGGCAAAGGCGCAGGCTCTCACAGCGCGCTTCTGCGCTGATGCCCATGCGGGGAGCCGACTCTATCTGACGGATGGAAGACTGCCGCGCGAGGTAATGGAAAAGTTGAAAGGCTTTCCCAGGCGCATGCGCCGCGAGATGGAACTGCGCTATGAAAAGACCAAGCGAGCCCACGAGGGCGATCTTGCCCGGGATCACGCGGCGGTGATAGAACTCCGGGAGCGTCTCCGGAATGCACTGCAGCAGCTCCGCGACCCGGAGGACATTCTGGGCAGAGCCGGAAAACTGATTCCGGGACGCCTGTACCGCGCGCTCTGTCTGAATGATAACCGCATCTTTACCAAGCGACTGCCGGGCGATGAGAGCCGCATGAGCGTGGACATTCTTCTCGATGCGAGCACCTCGCAGGAGAAGAGGACAGAGCTCGTCGCGAGGCAGGCGTATATTCTGGCGGAGAGTCTCAGCGCCTTGAAATTGCCGGTTCGCGTCTGGGGGTATCTCTCAATGAGCGGCTACACCGTGCTGACCCGCTACCGTGACTATGGGGAGCAGGGCAAAAATCAGGAGATTTTCCGCTACTTTACAGCGGGCGCAAACCGGGACGGGCTCGCCTACCGTACAGTCTGTGGCCTCATGGAAGAATATCCCGCCGAGCGGAAAATCCTGATCGTTCTGAGCGATGTGAAGCCCAATGACATTGTGAAGATACGTTATGAAGGGCAGAAGCAGGCCTATAGCGGGAAGGCGGCGGTCGAGAATGCCGCAGAAGAACTGCGGCGCGCGCGGGGGAATGGCATTACGGCGCTCTGCGTCTATACGGGGGACGATGCAGGCCTCGCAGATGTGCAGCGAATTTTCGGGCAGAACTTCGTGAAGATTACTTCTCTGAGCCGTTTTGCAGCGGCTGCCGGGAAGCTTCTGGAAGGGGCGCTCTCGAATCCTGTTTAGCGAGGCGCAGCTTTCGTCGGAGTTGGTTTAGTCGCCGCTCGAGATACCCGCGGTTCATATACTCGGCGAGCACATACTGGTCGAGCGCGGGAACGGTGCAGGCGTAGAAGCCGAGCCGTTTCTGGTAGTTTTTCAGCAGGCGCTTTGGCAGCACCATGTAGGCGACCCGCATCGAGGGGGCGAGCGTCCGGGTAAAGGTATTGAGGTAAATCACAGAGTCGCTGGAATCCATCGCATAGATGGTCTCCAGCGGCTTTTTTTGCAGCGAAAACTCGGAGGCATAATCATCTTCCACAAGGAAGGCACTGCGCTCGGCAGCCCAGCGGAGATAGGCGAGGCGCTTCGCTGCAGTCGCAGTCACGCCGCTCGGATAGCTCTGGTAGGGCGTCACGTGAAGCAGGGAAGCGCGGGAGGCAGCGAGCCCTTCCTCACTCACGCCAAAAGCATCAAGCGGGAGCAGCTCATAGGGGCGGGCATAGGCGCTGTAGACTAGGCGTATCTTCTCGTAGGATTGCGCTTCGATGCCGTAGAGTGCAGCGCGCGGCAGGAGCTGGGCAACCATCCCGTAGAGATATTCAGTGCCTGAGCCAATTACAATCTGTTCGGGAGAAGCGCTCATGCCGCGGTAGCGGAGCAGGTAGGCGCTGATTGCCTCGCGAAAATAGAGCACGCCCCGGTTTTCAGGGCGCGCGAGGAGTTCTTCCGGAAAGCGGAGCAGCACATCGCGGACAATGTGGGAGAAGGGTGTAAAGGGAAAGTCGGCAGCGTGTTGCTCTGTCAGCGGGACGACAGTGCCGGCTGTTGGCTCTGCTCCGCTCGCTGGCGGCACAGTCACGGGCGGCTTCGCCGGAACAGAGGCAGTCGTCTTCCTGGCAGAGAGCAGCGGGAGCGCGGCGACAAAAAAACCGCTCCGTGCCCGGACTTCTAAATACCCTTCGTCGAGAAGCGCGGCGTAGGCGCTGCCGACCGTTGAGAGGCTTATGCCGAGGTGTTCGGCGAGCGCGCGCTTTGAGGGAAGGCGTTCGCCGGGCAGCAATTTCTTGGCGAGGATGTCCTTTCGCAGGGCTTCGTAGAGAAAGCGGTATTTGCTTTGCCGGCCGCGGCTGTCCAGAAAATAAGTAAGCATGGGAGACCTCCTATTTCATCTGATATGATTTTACCTCAAACTGATATGATAAAATATATGAAAACTGAATCTTTTTTGTGTCCAGAGTTGCGCTACACTGAATGGGAAAGGTGAAGGGAGATGACAGTATGACAGGACGGAATACAGCGGCAGCGGTAACAGACCAGCGGCTTCACAAAATTGTACTGACAGGGCTCATGGCGGCGCTCTGCTATGCGGCCTTTGCGTTTCTGAAAATTCCGATTCCGACGCCCGGCGGCGGTATGGTGGCGCTGCATGTCGGCAATGCGTTCTGCGTGCTCGCAGCGCTGTACCTCGGCGGTGTCTACGGCGGTTTTGCAGGCGCCATTGGCATGACGATTGCAGATTTAATGGATCCGAAGTATGTGACTTCGGCGCCGAAGACCTTTCTCTTAAAATTCCTGATTGGTCTGATCGCGGGTTTCGTTGCACATAAGCTCGGCCATATCACAGCGGATCACGACAGAAAGTATCTTTTTTTCTGGACGCTACTCGCCTCGGCGGTTGCACTCGGCTTCAATGTGATTGCGGATCCGGTGGTCGGCTATCTCTATAAGACCTACCTGCTTGGTATTCCGCAGGACGTGTCGAAGATCATGGCGACCTGGGCGGCGGGCGTGACAGCCATCAACTCGGTCGCAGGCACCGTGGTCGTCGTGATTGCCTATGCAGCGCTCCGACCAGTCTTAAAGAAAGCGGGACAGTTCTTCTATCTGGACTGAGCGGATGAGCGTTGGCTTTACCTCCCCTGGCTGCGGCATTTTGTCGCAGCTTTTTTCTTGCCAAAAGACGGAAAACAAGTTATACAAGAGAGAAATGCAGGAAAGCGGGAGGCAAAATGAAACGGGCTTATATCTTCGATGTGGATGGGACACTCTGGGACAGCGCGCGTGCAGTCACAGATTCCTGGAATGAGATTTTGGAAAGACAGTGTGGCAGAGGTGACCTGACCGTACAGGACATGCATGGTTTCATGGGACATACAATGGATGAAATTGCTGCGCGCATCATGCCGGATATGCCGGAAGAAAAGCGCACGGATATCATGGAAGACTGTATGAGCCATGAGATTGACTATCTGGGGCAGCACAGCGGTTGTTTTTATCCGGGTGTGCTTGAAACACTGCGAGCGCTGTATGCGGCAGGCAAGGAGCTCTACATTGTCTCGAATTGCCAACAGGGCTACATTGAGAGGCTTCTGGCAGCGGGACATTTAAGCAGCGGGGAGAATGGAATGATCCGGGACTTTCTCTGCTATGGAGATACGCATCGCCCGAAGGGGGAAAATATTGAATACCTTCTGGAATGCAATGGGCTTTCGCCGGAAGAGGCGGTTTATGTCGGCGACACTGAGATGGACGAGGACGCGGCGAATGAGGCCGGCGTTGACTTTTACCACGTGCGCTATGGCTTTGGGAGGGCGCGGCACCCGGCGCGGGAGCTCGATACCTTCGAAGAGTTATTGGAGAATGGAGACGGGATTTTGTGAAAACTGACGGGAGAGGGCTTGTCAGAAGAAGGGTAGTCTGCTATGCTGAATGAGCGTTTTGGGCTGTCGCCAAGCGGTAAGGCAAAGGACTTTGACTCCTTCACTCGACGGTTCGAATCCGGCCAGCCCAGGCAGGCAGCGGGAGCAGAGGCTTCCGCTGCTTTTTAATTTCCACTGACACTAAATGGAAACAGCGCATGGCGCCGGAGGGACTGCATCGCGATTCTGACATGAATCGTTTGGGAAGGACGGGAGATCGCGTGAAGCGTTATATTTCGGATTTGCATTTCTTTC
>CALLVJ010000146.1 GCA_938010625.1 uncultured Stomatobaculum sp.
GAGACTGAGCGCTTCCGCTGAAATCGCCCGCCGGTCAAACTCCTCGCAATCCATGGCTTTTTCAAGCAGCCGGAGAATCCGATAAATTATGTAGAGGCATAAAAAAAGAGCCCCGAAGAGCTCTTTTTTTTTACAAATTGTGATGCAGCGTTTCAGGATTTTCAAGCGCTTCTTCCAGAATGCGGCTTAAGACAGATGTATAGCCCTTGCCGAGCGTCCTTGCCTTTTTCAGCGCCTGTGGAGAGAGCCGGAGTGTGACGGTCTGCTTGCGCCGCTCTTTGCGCTTCTGTTCCGCTGCGCGACGAAAACATGACAGCTCTTCCGCAGTCAGCTCCCGACATTCTTGATCCGGTGTCGCCGGGCGCTCTGCAAGCGCTTTCAGCATATCCTTCTGTGCTTCTGTCAATGGCTCGTTTATGTCAATTTCTTTTTGAATCATAGTAGGCTCTCCTTTCTGCATTTGTCGCTTTTCGTGCTGATATGATCCGGATGACTTCACTCCGTTCTGTATATACGACCATGACGACCACGGCAGCGCTATCTATTTCTCCTATCGTGATATAACGGTCTTCTTGTTCTGAATGTAGCTCGTCAAGCCACTCCAGGCGATCAAAGTCTCTAAAAATGAGCGCGGCGGTACTAAAATCAAGCCCATGCTTCACAATGTTTATCTTTTCCTTGTTCTCGTCCCACTCAAAAAGCATGGCTTTCCTCCAACTTCCTCTATTATGGCAAAAAGTAACACAATTTGCAATACACTTTGGCGCAGGCTGCAAATGTCACCTTCAAATTAGACCCCATCTCGGCATAGAGGCATAAAAAAAGAGCCCAGAGAGGGGCTCATAGCGCTTCTTCCACAAAGTCCACAACTTCCAGATTCTTTTCCCTGATTGCCGGTGTCTCGCGCATCTCTTGAAGGCTCATCCAGCGGTAGCGCACGCCGTCCAAAGTGAAAGTGTCTGCTCTCAGAGACTCTGGAAAATCATTGAGCATGGCGCTGTAGAGCGTGTGCGCGTAAGTCTTCTTTCCGTCCGGCGACTGCTTGGTTTGTACTCTCTTGGCAATCCATTTCACCGTGAGAGCCTCCGGCGAGACCTTAAGCTGCTCAGACAGCTCTCTCCGAACGTGTTCCGTGTCGTCGTGCACGGCAGTGCGGTAGCTGAAAAAGAACCAGCACTGCCACTTTTTGTCGTAGTAGAGCAGATACCGCACGGGAACTGCTGAAAAAGTATCCTTCAGCGCAGCGAGAGAATGCCGGTGCTCAGTGTGATCCAGCGCCGTGATATCGGCGAACAGCTTCTCATGCCCGTATTTGCTTTTTTGACTTCGCCTATATTTGAATGCACCATACAGCATAATCGCACCTCCAATCGCCAGACAAAATGCTTTGTACTGCGTTCCGGAGAACATGAACACAACGGGATAATCCGCGGGAATGGTCGGAATCACAAATAGAAGCCCTGTCAGCAGGTCGCTGAACCCTTCCGCTCCGGTATGTCCGATCTTGTCACGATTCTTTTCAAGAAGCAGCTGAAGCTCTGTAGAATCCAGAAAGAGGCTGTTTGTGTCCGTGATGATTTCCTCCTCCTCGCGTTAATGTATAAATTCTAAAGGAATTTGAAGAAAAGCACAAGTATAACAGCCGAAAATGCGACTAGCACCAATATAAAACCGGTTTACACGCATTTCAGCATGGCGTATACTAAGAGCAGTAACAGTCTTTTGTTACAATTAACCGGCTCTTGGTGCTAAGCCTCCCGACCATAGGGGAAGTGCTGATACCTAGAGCCTTTTTCGTTTTAGAGAAGCTCTGCGTGCAGACATAATAAAGAATATTATTTGCGACGGGGTTCTGGAGATTCTTTCCTGTAGAGGGAGAGGGCACTATGACGATTAAGAGGTTACCTATGCCAAGAACGAAGAAAGGCGTTCTGTCGTCCGGTAGTGTGCGTTTGCATACATCTGTAGGCGGTCCGATTCCCGTCACCAGCTCTCACAAAAAAGCGCGTATCTGAGCGGAAATGGCTTAGATACGCGCTTTTTCTATGTTTTACAGTGGTGAAAAAGGTACATGGCATGTCCGCCATACTAAAAGAGCTGCAGAGAATTTCTTCTCTACAGCTCTTCATTTCGCGGAGAGCATGGGATTCGAACCCACGCACCGGTCACCCGGCCTAACGCATTTCGAGTGCGCCCCCTTGAACCGCTTGGGTAACTCTCCAGATACTCGACAAGTATAGCAGAGCTCTGTGGCTTTGTCACGCAAAACTTTCTAATGTTCAATCGGGTGCCACGCCGACCTCCCCTGTCTCATGTTCCACCAGTTCTCCGCTCTCCGGCGCGCTGTGGTCTGCGGTCTCGAAGTCTTCCGCCGCGCCATAGACCATCTTACCCTTCCAGTCAAAGCGGAGCCAGCGCACATTAACCGCTGTACAGCGCAGGGCCTCGCTCTGTTTCACCTTGCCCACTACATTGCCATCTGTGCCAGGGCGGTCGCGAAGTGCACTCTCCTCTGCTTTGCAGTAGACAATCTGGTTGCTCCCGCTGAAACGGTAGCCATTCACAATATCTTCCGGGCGTGCTTCCACGGTGCCCGTGTCCGCCGTGCTCTCGCTGCCCTGGCGCAGTTCCATCACAGAACTGCTCTCTGCAAGGCTGATGGTCACATGTTTCTTTTTGCCGCAGGCAGTGACTGTCGTCCATGTAATCAGCAGTATAAGCGCCGCTACAATTCTCTTAGCTTTCAATGGTTCCTCCCCCGAGCACTGTTCCTGTCTCCGTGTAGAGCACAACTGCCTGGCCGGGCGTCACAGCGCGCTGCGGTGCCGAAAACCCAACTTGTATCTCACCATCCGGGCGCACCATCACGTCACAGTCCGCACCGCTATGGTTATAGCGTATCTTTGCGCGGCAGTGAAACTGCTCTCCAACTGCCGGCGGCGCAATTGCCATCCAGTTCACATGATCTGCGAGAAGCCGCTCTGCAAAAACTTCGTCGCCGGTGCCAAGCACCACTTCATTGGCCTCCGGGCGAAGCGCTGTCACATAGCGAGGCTCGCCAAAGGCGAGCCCGAGCCCCTTCCGCTGACCGACTGTATAGTGGGTAATGCCTCTGTGCTGTCCAAGCACCTGTCCCGTCGTGTCCACAAAGTTGCCCGGCGCACTGGGCTTGCCCGTGCTCTCATCAATAAAGCGGGCGTAGTCGCCGTCCGGCACGAAGCAGATTTCCTGGCTGTCCGGCTTTGCGGCGACCGGCAGTCCGGCTGCCGCAGCGAGCGCGCGAACTACCGGCTTCTCATAGTCCCCGATTGGCATTAAGGTGTGCGAGAGCTGCTGCTGGGTCAGATTGTAGAGCGCATAGGTCTGATCCTTGGCGGCAGTCTTCGACAGACAGAGGGCAAAGCGCCCGTTTTTCTGCCGCACCACGCGCGCATAGTGACCGGTCGCAATGTAATCTGCGCCGAGCTGCAGGCTACGCCTGAGAAGCGCCTCCCACTTTACATGGCGGTTGCAGGCGATGCAGGGATTCGGCGTCCTGCCCGCCTGGTAGGCGCGCACAAAGTAGTCAATCACATCCCGCTGAAACTCCGCGCGGAAGTTCATCACATAGTAGGGAATCTCCAGCACTTCTGCGACGCGGCGCGCGTCCTCCACGGCGGAAATGCCGCAGCAGCCGCCTTTCCGCTCCACCTCGCACTTTGTCTCGCTCTGCCAGATCTGCATGGTCACCCCGATCACCTCATAGCCCTGCTCCTTTAAGAGAAGCGCCGCGACCGAGCTGTCCACACCGCCGGACATGCCGACAACCACCTTCTTTCCCATTCTGCACTTCCTCTCTGTCTCAGAAACTCCAGCCATCGCTCGGCGTGATGTCATCACACGGCGGTTTTTCTGCCACTCCGCTCTCCCCAGCCTTTTTATCAGACGCCGCTGTCTGCTCTGCATCTGTCTGATGCGAATCTTCCTGCTCTGCCTGCGTCTCTTCTCTGTCAGCATTTTCCGCGGCATCCTCTGTGTTTCTGTCCGCGGCTCTCGTATCTGGTGCTGCCCGCTGTGTGATTGTCTCCGCTGCCTGCGGCGAATTGCCATCCTGTGTCTTCTTCGCCGCCCGTATGCTCTGTGCGGCGCGCGCCACAATAAAGAGGTCAAGCACCACAGCCGGATACATCGTGAGATCCGTGCTGAATCCAAGCAGCGCAAGCAGCGCGATGACGAGTGTGGAGAGGGTCCGCGCATAGCCGGTCAGGCGATAGGTGCTGCCAAAATCGGCATAGACGCCGAAGAACCGCAGGAGGAGAGCCGCGAGCACTGCCTCCACGAGATTCAGCAGGAAAAAGCCGAGCAACAGCCCAACATAGACGAACACGCTCGCCAGCACCAGTCCCCACGTGACATAAGCTGACAGCGAGAGCAACGCCGATTTGTCAATGCCATCCTGGAAATCGCGAAAATTGACAGTCCGCAGGTTGCCCGCAATGCCGCCGCTGTCATTCTGTATCACCAAATGATCCGCGTCACCTAACACCACAAGGGATTTCAACGCCATCAGCGTGCGGGTCTCCTGTGCGTCGAGCGCTATCTGATGCGAGGGACTTGTGTCAATGTCCACATAGTAGTTCGCGCCCTCCCGGTGGTAGCCGCCCGGCACCGAGAGCTTGCCATTCTGTATGGTAAAGTCCGGAATATTGCTCTCCACAAAATGGCGTATGCCGCCCTGTCGCTGCCAGAACACACCGAGTGGCAGAGCAAATCCCGTGAGCCAAGTCAGCAGGCAGAGGAAGGCGCAGTGAGCAATAAACCGGCTGCCCTTCCGCCACATGAGCGTCTGATAGTCTTTCAACCGAAACAATGCGCTCTGAAAGTCCTTAAACATCCTGTTCCTCCTGTAAGTCTTTGACGCGGTCAATGACGATATGTGCGGCTTCCCTGACTTCTTCCTCCGTATTCTCTGCGCCGAAGCTGAAACGAAGCGACGAACGCGCCTCTTCATCGCTTCGCCCCATTGCAAGCAGAACATGCGATGGCTCCAGCGCGCCCGAAGTGCAGGCGGCGCCTGCACTCGCCGCAATGTCCGCCTGATCCAGGAGTATCAGCAGAAGTTCTGCGGAAATGCCCGGAAAGTAGAGATTCAGATGCCCGGGGAGGCGCTCTGTCTCACTGCCATTCTGGCAAACTGCCGGAAGTTCTGACTTGAGCAGCTGCCAGAACAGCTCTGAGAGCGCCCGCTTCTTTCCAGCGCTCTCTTCCATCGCAGCAAAAGCAGCCTTTGCAGCCGCTGCCATGCCGACAATCCCGGCGACATTTTCCGTTCCAGCCCGCCGCCCTCTCTCCTGTGCGCCGCCGTGCAGCAGCGCTCCCAGCGAGAGCCCACGGCGTATGTACAGAAAGCCAACGCCCTTTGGCCCGCCAAATTTGTGCGCGCTGACCGAGAACAGATCCGGCAGCGTGTCACCGGCAATCCGGAAGAGCGGCAGCTGCCCGTAGACCTGCACGAGGTCGCTGTGCACAGGGACCCCCTGTTCCCGGCAGAGGCGCAGCACCGCGCCGAGCGGCTGCAGCGTGCCGGTCTCATTGTTCGCCCCCATGCAGGAGACTAACGCCGGCTTCTGTTGCAGTGTTTCTTCGAGCGCTGAGAGCATGAGCATACCGTCCTCTGAAACCGGGAGCAGGGTATAGCTGAGACAGCCTGTCTCTCCGCCGCAGCGCAAGGTTTCCAACACCGCGTGGTGCTCAATCGCCGTACTGAGCAAAAATGGCATGCCGCCGCTCTGTCTTGCGGCTTCTGCTGCTGCGAGCAGCGCCCAGTTGTCCGCCTCCGTGCCTCCCGAAGTGAAGTAGATTTCTTCCGGAAGGCAGCCTATGGTCTCTGCAATCTCCCGTCTCGCCTGGCTTACCGCCTGTCGCGCGCGGCGCCCTGCCGCATAGACCGCCGAAGGATTGCCATAATTCTCTGTCAGAAACGGGAGCATGGCATGGAGCGCCTCTTTTCTAAGCGGCGCGGTTGCCGCATGATCCAGATAAATCACAGCTTCTGCTCCGCATTGAGGAGATAGGGTGTTACCTGGTATACATAATAATTCAGCCAGTTCGTGTAGAGCGTATTGGCCATGTTCCGCCAGGAGAGCACCGGGCGCTTCTCCGGGTCATTGTCCGCATAATAATTTTTCGGAAGTCTGGGCGCCATGCCGCGCTCTGTGTCGCGCCGGTATTCACTGTCCAAGGTCATGCGGTCGTACTCCGGATGCCCCTGCACAAAAATCTGCCGCCCCGTCTTGTCCATAAGCAGCAGCACGCCTGCCTCTTCCGACTCGGCCAAAATTGCGAGCTCGGGGTGTTTTACAATGTCCTCGCGCCGCACCTCTGTCCAGCGGGAGTGCGGGCAGTTCATGTAATCATCCATACTCCGCACAAGCGGAACCGAGTGGTGCAGAACCTTGTGGCAGTAAACGCCCGAGAGCTTCTCTGCGCGCGGATATTTCGGAATCCCATAATGGTAGTAAAGTCCCGCCTGCGCTCCCCAGCAAATGTGAAAAGTCGAAGTCACATAGGTCTTTGACCACGCCATGATGTCGCAGAGCTCTTCCCAGTAGCTGACCTCCTCATAGGACAAATTTTCAACCGGTGCACCTGTGATGATGAGGCCGTCAAAATAGCGCTGCTTCACATCGTCAAAAAAGACATAGAAGTTCGAGATATGGCTCTTGCTCGTGTGCGTTGCCTCGTGGGAACTGGTCATCAAAAAAGTGCAGTCCACCTGGAGCGGCGTATTCGAGAGCGCGCGGAGCAGCTGGAGCTCCGTGTCCTCTTTGAGCGGCATCAGGTTCAGAATCAGGATTTGCAGCGGGCGAATGTCCTGCGCGACTGCGCGCTTTTCGTCCATCACGAAGATGTTTTCCTGTTCCAAGATCGCCTTTGCCGGCAAATCGTTCTGAATGCGTATGGGCATTGCTGCACCTCCTGGTCATAGCTGTTTTTGAGCGACCGCGTCGAAAATCTCACAACTCCGCCGCGAGGAAGTCTGCCTCGCTCAGAATCGGAATGCCGAGCTCCCGCGCCTTTTTATTCTTGCTGGATGTCGAATGAATGTCGTTGTTGATCAGCGCCGTAGTTTTCGAGGAGACCTCACCCGCGACCTTGCCGCCGCGCGCCGTAATAAAGTCCTTTAGCGCCGTGCGATTCGGAAAATTTACGAGACTTCCCGTGATCACATAGGTCTGCCCTGCGTAGCGCTGCGCCTCAGTGCCCGCGCTCTCCTCAGGTTCAAGCGTCACTTCCCGCAGAAGTTCGTCGATAATCTTCTGCTCCCTCGGGTCCGCAAAAAAAGCTACAATATCCGCCGCCATCACTTCGCCGATGCCGTCAATTTCGGTCAGTGACGCTGTATCTGCCGCGCGAAGCGCTGCAAAATCGCCCTGAAACGCTTTTGACAGCACCTTTGCATTCTGCACGCCGACGCCCGGAATCCCGAGGCCGTAGACAAAGCGGGACAGTGGCATGCGCCGCGCCTTCTCAGCCGCCTCAATTAACTTTGCCGCAGAAGTCTCGCCAAAGCCCTTCATTGCCGCAATCGCCGCCTCCGCGCGCTTTAAGTGAAACAGATCCGCATAGCGGTGGATGAAGCCCTCCTGAATCAGTTTCTCGAGCGTGGTCTCCGAGAGCCCGTCGATATGAAAGGCGTCCCGGCTTGTCATCAGCGCAAATCGCTTCACACGCTTGATCGCGCAGTCCGGATTCACACAGTAGAGAGTCTCAGCGTCGTTCTCCTTGCGGCGCTCGGTCGCCATGCCGCAGACCGGACAGTGAGACGGCGGCTCAGCCGTGTCACTCTTTGTTAAATTTTCCGCAATCTGCGGGATAATCATATTTGCCTTGTAGACCAGAATGTGATCGCCGAGACCAAGTTTCAGACCACGCAGCACACTCACATTGTGTACGCTCGCGCGCCGCACCTCGGTGCCCTCGAGATCTACCGGATCAAAAATCGCAACGGGGTTGATGAGCCCCGTCCGCGAAGGGCTCCACTCAATTTCGCGGAGCACTGTCTCCGCCTGTTCGTCCTGCCACTTGAACGCGATTGCATTTCGCGGAAACTTTGCAGTTCTGCCGAGCGAGTCACCATAGGCAATGTCGTCGAGCAGCAGCACGAGACCGTCCGACGGAAAATCATTGCCCGGAATCTTTGCCTCAAAACGCGCCACTGCTTCCCGGAGCGCGTCTGCCGTCACGGTCTCGAATTCGACAACTTCAAAGCCCTGATCCTTTAACCACTGAAACTGCACTGCGCGAGAGTTCTGAAAATCGACTCCTGCCGCCTCAACCAGGGAGAACGCGTGAAAATAGACGCCGCGCGCCGCCGTGACTGCCGGATCAAGCTGCCGCACCGTGCCGGTGCAGAGATTCCGCGGATTCTTATACTTCGCATCTGTCTCCGGCATTTCCTGATTGATCCGGTCAAAGTCCGAATAGCGCATCAGCGCCTCGCCGCGGAGCAAGAGCTCACCCTGGTAGGGAATGCGGAGCGGTACATTGCGGAACACGCGCACATTGTTTGTCACGAGCTCGCCAACGTAGCCATTGCCGCGCGTCACTGCCTGGTAGAGCTCTCCATTCCGGTATCGGAGCACAATCGTTAAGCCGTCCATCTTCCAGGAGAGCAGTGCCTTCTGACCGCCAAGCCAGGCAATCAGCTCATCCACGTTTTTCGTCTTGTCAAGTGACAGCATAGGCTTTTCGTGCGTGACCTTCGGGAGCGACGATAGCACCTCATAGCCGACGCGCTGGGTCGGGGAACCGGAGAGCACAATACCGCTCTCTTGTTCGAGCTCTTGCAGGCGGTCATAAGCGCTGTCATACTCGAAATTGCTCATGAGCTCGCGGCTCTCCTGATAATAGGCGCGCGAAGCGGGCAGCAGGCGGTCAATGAGCGCCTGCATCTCTTCTCTTACGTTTCTCTCTTCCATGTCCCGCCCTCCCTTTCTCTGCGCTGAAAGTATGCCTTTTGCCGCGCCACATAATTTTTCTTGCGCCGCTCTTCGGTGCGAACCGTTTTTGCCGATTTGCCCTGCAGCGACCGCGGCTTCTCCGTGAGCAGCAAAAGCAAAGTCTTCTGCTCGGCCGCTGTCACATTCCGAAACGCACCGCTGTGGAGATTCTGCAGGCGGATATTCATAATGCGAATTCGCTTTAAGCCGATCACATGATAGCCGCAGGCCTCGCACATGCGGCGAATTTGCCGGTTTAAGCCCTGGGTCAGCGTAATGGAAAAGCTCGTCTTGTCCCGCGCTTCCACATTGCAGGGCAGCGTCGTGACCTGCAAGGACTCGAGATGCACGCCGCGCCTGAGTTTCTCCAGAAAGCTCGCTGTCAGCGCCTTGTCAACTCGAACGATATATTCCTTCTCGTGTCCATTCTCACAGCGCAGAATCTGATTCACAAGCTCGCCCTGGTTTGTGAGCAGCAAAAGCCCCTCTGAGTCCTTGTCGAGCCGCCCGATCGGATACACGCGCTCCGGGTAGTCGATGAGCTCCACAATGTTTTGCGCGCGGTCATTGTCTGTCGTCGTACAGACCACGCCGACCGGCTTGTTGACCACAAGCAGCACTTTCTTTTTTGCTGCCAGCTCCTCAACTGCGCCGACCCGCCTGCCATTCACCTTCACTTCCATGCCCGCAGAAACCAGCGTGCCGAGTTCCGCTTGCCTGCCCGCGACCGTCACCTTTCCCGCGGCAATGAGCCGGTCTGCTTCCCGACGGGAGCAAACCCCCGCCGCACTCAAAAACTTGTTGATGCGCATTCCCTCGCTCTGTCCCACTGCTGTCCCCCTCCGGCACGTTTTGCGCCGCTCTCCTACCGCTGTAACTTATAATTATAGGCAAGGCGTATCCACTAAGTCAAGGCAGAGACCCGCCGTGCGCCGACAGCCATAAAATCTCCGGAAACAAAAAAGACCAGGAACCCGTTCCGGTCTTTTTTGTTCGGTTCTCCTGCCAACTGACGAGGCATCCAAAAAAACAAGTAACATTCGCTGTGATCAGCTCCCTCACTCAATCAACATCGCATCCCCAAAGCTGAAGAAGCGGTAGCGCTCTCTGACAGCCTCGCGGTAAGCGCGCAGTATCGTCTCACGCCCGGCAAGTGCGCTGACCAGCATGACGAGCGTGGACTCCGGCAGATGGAAGTTTGTGATCAGGCAGTCCAGGATGCGGAAGCGGTAGCCCGGATAGATAAAGATTTTGGTGTAGCCGCTCTCGGCTCGGAGCGTCCCGTCCTCGTTCGCCGCGGATTCAAGCGTCCGGCAGCTCGTCGTGCCGACGCAGACAACGCGCCCGCCTGCCGCTTTCGCGCGGTTCACAGCTGCCGCCGCTGCCTCGCTCACCACATAGAATTCCTCGTGCATGTGGTGCTTCAGAATATCCTGCTCCTTGACTGGGCGGAAGGTTCCGAGCCCCACATGGAGGGTGATGCGAACAATGATCACGCCCTTCGCTTCGAGTGCCTTTAACAGCTCTTCCGTGAAGTGCAGGCCAGCAGTCGGCGCCGCCGCGCTGCCCTCGTGTACCGCATAGACCGTCTGGTAACGGTTCTTGTCCTTTAACTGGTGGTGGATGTAAGGCGGCAGGGGCATCTGTCCGAGCTCGTCCAGAATCTCTTCAAACACGCCCTCGTAGGAGAAGCGCACAAAGCGGTTTCCGTCCTCGGTCTGTCCCACGATCTCGCCAATCAGTTTCCCTGCGCCAAAGCTGATTCTGGTGCCAATCGGGCATTTCCGCCCGGGT
>CALLVJ010000147.1 GCA_938010625.1 uncultured Stomatobaculum sp.
CCGCAATTTGTCCTGCCATCACGGTGCCGCGAATCACATCGCCGTCCTGCACTGCCTTCCGGAGCGAACCGAGGGTCAGATACTCGAGCTCCTCAAAGCTCTTGCCCGCTGCCTCGAGGCGCGAATACTCGCGCGTCATGTCGTTTCGGAGACTGCGCACCGGGTGCCCGTAGGTTCTGCCCGTCACCGTGCTGTCAATGTCCTTCGCCTTTACAATGCGGTTCTTATAGGCCTCGCTCACAACCGCCTCGGTGCTCGCGACAAAGCGCGTGCCAAGCTGCACTGCCTCTGCGCCGAGCATGAAGGCCGCCATCATGCCTCTGCCATCCGCAATGCCGCCCGCGCCGATCACGGGAATCTTCACGGCATCCACGACCTGCGGGAGCAACGTCATGGTCGTCGCCTCGCCAATGTGACCGCCGGATTCTGTGCCCTCTGCGACCACGGCATCTGCGCCGAGGCGCTCCATGATCCGCGCCTGCGCGACCGAGGCGACCACCGGAATCACTTTGATGCCCGCCTTCTTCCAGTCTTCCATATATTTGCTCGGCATACCGGCGCCGGTCGTCACGACCTTGACGCCCTCTTCAATCACAACCCGCGCGACATCGTCCGCATGGGGTGACATCAGCATGACGTTTACGCCGACCGGCGCCTTGGTAAGCCGCTTTGCGTCGCGGAGCATATCGCGAATCACTTCTCCGGGCGCGCTCGCACCGCCAATGAGACCGAGACCGCCAGCCTCACTCACCGCCGCCGCGAGATGCTGCTCGGCGACCCACGCCATCCCACCCTGAATGATGGGATAGCGTATGCCGAGGAGCTCTGTCACTCTTGTGTTCATTCCTCGACGCCCTTGTCTTTCAGGTACTTCATGACATCGCCGACGGTATTCAACTTGTCAAGATCCTCGCTCGGAATCTCGACCTTGAACTCATCCTCCATGGCCATGACAAGCTGGAACAGATCCAGAGAATCCGCGCCGAGGTCATTCTTAAAGGAAGTTTCCTCGGTGAGGGTGCTCTCATCTGCGCTGAGCTGCTCTGCAATCATCTGCTTTACCTTTTCAAACATGGTTTTCTCCTTTTGTATGGCGGCAAGTTAAACGACACTTGCCATTTCTTTGTCAATATTGATTCAGTACTTTTTTACCTGATTCTCTGCCACACGTCAATAGCGTATCACAGTCGCCCCCCAGGTGAGACCGCCGCCAAAGCCG
>CALLVJ010000148.1 GCA_938010625.1 uncultured Stomatobaculum sp.
GGAGAATTATGAACAACTTGTGAACTTTTGGACTATTGTCCACTCTCTTCTGCGGCAGCGGAACTCTCTGCCGTCTCTCGAACACCGGGTCCCCGCTCCTCTTCTGTTTCAAATGCAGTGACCTCTTTTGCCTTCCGGACAACAGTGCCTGAACCGCCTCGCGGTGACACTTCTACCCTGGTGTTCTGCTCTGCCAGAGTAGTGTTCTCGCTATTCACCTCGCTCTGCGCAGTCTTCGGCTCGGCTTCGCTCGTCTCAGCTGCCGCCTCCGTATTGACTGCTCCAGGATTCACCTCGGCATTTGCTGCACTTGCCACTGCCATCAGTGCCTTTGGTTCCTCATATCTGGTATTTGAAACCAAGAAGGAAAGGCCGTGTACATAGTGTGCGTAGTAGGCCTCAGCGTACGGAATGCGCACCCTGCTCATTGAGAGATCGGCAAGGTCATAGCGTTCCCAGCGTACGCCCCATTCAATGGCAGCGGCGGCCGGAGAACTCCAGTTGGTCTTCGCATAGCGGGACACAAACTCACGCTCTTCCGGCTCCTGCAGTAGAAATTCAAGCTGGGTCACCAAATCGTCATAGGGCTTTCCGCGGTCGCGACAATATGCTTCCAAGCGGCTTCTGCGCTCAAAACTCCACTGGCCAAGTCCATAACCGCAGTGGGATCCGGCCTCTTCTAGCGCCGGATTGATACCGCTCTCCTGCTGGAAATTGCCCAGGATACCGGCAATGGCGCTCTCGGTCCAGCCGCGCGCCTTTAGATAGCTCCGGATTACGTCAGCCGTTCCAAGGTTCAGATAGAGCCGGTGGGCACCATCGTTCTCATAAATAAAGCCCTCAAAGCGGGAGCCGGGCGCAGCGACCAGATAGCCGTTTGCGTCCACATAGTAAGAATCGGGCGTCATACAGTCTTTCAGAATGCGGCCAGCTGTATCGACATAACACCAATTCTCACCTTCCTGAACCCAAGTATCCCAATACAGGGCACCGTCCGGCGCAGCATAATATTCCCGCTCGCCCTGATAAAAGCGCCCTGTGCTCATCGCACCATCAGGTTCCAAATGATAACGTGCGCTGCCAAGCTGGAGAAACTCACCATATTCCATGACGCCTGCGGCATTCAGATAATAATAGTGGTGATCCGCGCCGAGCATCCACTTGCCCTTCTCGCGTTCCCCCGCTGCATTGAGATAAATCCATCCGGCCTGAGTCTGTTGCCAGCCAGGGACAACTGCGCTGAGCAAGATAGCCGATGCACTCGGTGTCTCACTGCCCGCAGCAGCAATCTGGGCAGCAACCGTCTCGCGCTGCATATCCTCTTTCGTCCGCTTTCGAGATTCATGTTTCGGCGCCGTACAGATCCTGCGCGCGCCAAAGGGCAAAATCAGGAAGACGCTGACCAGGCAGGACAAGACCACTGCGCTGCGATGCTGTTTCAGGTAGGTTTGAATCCGTACTTTGATATCTTCTCTCATAGTCCCTTTCTCGTACCTCTATACTTCGGCAAGATGCAGGATGCGGGAGTAGTATGTCATTCGTATTTTTGATTTGCAAGACAGGTGCCGTTTTTTTAAGAATTTGTTGCAAAAATATAGCATCAAATATCCGGCATGTTTGGATTCAAATTCGAGTGCCTTTCGCGCAGCACTGGCAATATTACTCTTTCAAGAAATATTTTTCAAG
>CALLVJ010000149.1 GCA_938010625.1 uncultured Stomatobaculum sp.
TGCCGCTGTCCGAGAGCCTTCGCAGAATATCCACGAGCTTGTGCACATCGGCAAAGTGAAGACCCGTCGTCGGCTCGTCCAGAATATAGACGGTTCTGCCGGTGCCGCGCCTGGAGAGCTCGGATGCGAGTTTAATGCGCTGCGCCTCTCCGCCGGAGAGCTCGGTGCTCGGCTGGCCGAGGCGGATATAAGAGAGACCCACGTCCATCAGGGTCTGCATCTTCCGCGCGATGCTCGGCACGTTCTCAAAAAAACTGCACGCCTCCTCGACGGTCATATTCAGGACATCATAGATGGACTTGCCCTTGTAGCGGACTTCGAGCGTCTCGCGGTTATAGCGCTTGCCGCCGCAGACTTCGCAGGGCACATAGACATCCGGCAGAAAGTGCATCTCAATTTTCACAATGCCGTCGCCAGCGCAAGCCTCGCAGCGCCCGCCCTTGATGTTAAAGCTGAATCGTCCCTTCTGGTAGCCGCGCGCCTTTGCGTCCGGCGTCACCGCAAAGAGATCGCGAATCAAGTCAAAGACGCCGGTGTAGGTCGCCGGGTTCGAGCGCGGCGTTCTGCCGATCGGCGACTGGTCGATCGCAATGACCTTGTCAAGTTTGCCGTCCCAGCTGATGCTCTGGAACGCACCCGGGTGCTCGTGCGCGCGATTTAACTTCTTCGCGAGGTATTTGTAGAGAATCTCATTCACAAGCGAGGACTTGCCGGAGCCAGAGACTCCGGTCACACAGGTCATAATACCGAGCGGGAACTTCACCTTTATCTTTTTCAGATTGTGCTCGGCGGCCCCCGTCACCGTGAGGAACTGGTCGGAATGCCGTCTTTCTGTCGGCAGCGGAATCTTCTTCGCGCCGGACAGATACTGTCCCGTGATGCTGTTTGGATTTTTCATCAGATCTTCGGCGGTACCCGCTGCGACAACCTGTCCCCCGTGCTCGCCCGCACCGGGTCCTATATCCACAATCCAATCCGCCGCGCGCATGGTATCCTCGTCGTGTTCGACCACAAGCACAGAATTTCCGAGGTCACGGAGGTGCTTTAAGGTTGCGAGGAGCTTATCATTGTCCCGCTGGTGGAGGCCAATGCTCGGCTCATCAAGAATATAGGCGACGCCGACCAGCCCAGAGCCAATCTGCGTCGCAAGGCGGATGCGCTGTGCCTCGCCGCCGGACAAGGTCGCCGTGCCGCGGCTTAAACTCAGATAGTCGAGTCCCACATCAATCAGAAAACTCACGCGATTGTGAATTTCCCGGAGAATCTGCTCTCCAATTTTCTGCTGGGTCTCGGTGAGCGTGAGCCCATCCGCAAAGTCGCGGAACTTCACGATCGACATATCCGTCGCATCGTAGATATTTTTGCCGCCAACCGTGACTGCGAGGCTCGATTTTTTGAGGCGCTTGCCGCCGCAGGTCTTGCAGGGCGTGATGCGCATATAACTCTCATACTCCTGTTTCATGGTATCCGAAAAGGTCTCACGGTAGCGGCGGTTCTCATTTTCAATGAGCCCCTCAAATGCGACCTGGTAAGTGCCCTCGCCGCGCTGGCTCTTATAGAAGACCGGCACCTCTTTGCCCTTTGTGCCGCAGAGAAGTAAATCTCTCACTTCCTTTGGGTAATCCTCAAACGGCGTGTCAAGCGAAAAGTGATAGTGCTCTGCGAGCGCGTTCAGGAGCGCATTCGTAAAACTGCCCTTCTGGCTGCTCGAGTTCCAGCCCGGCGCAATGATCGCGCCCTGGTTAATCGAGAGACTTTCGTCGGGGATCATGAGCACCGGATCAAATTCCATCTTATAACCGAGACCTGCGCAGTCCGGGCAGGCGCCGAACGGATTGTTGAACGAAAAGCTGCGGGGCTCCACTTCCTCAATCGAAATACCACAGTCCGGGCAGGCAAAGTTCTGTGAAAAGCGCAGAGTCTCGCCATTCACAATCTCTGCCTCGGCAATGCCATCTGCGAGCGCGAGTGCTGCCTCAAGCGAATCTGTGAGGCGCTGCCGGATGCCTTCGCGAATCGAAATTCGATCCACGACAATTTCAATGTTGTGCTTGGTATTTTTGTCGAGCAAAATTTCTTCACTCAGCTCATACTGGCTGCCGTCGATTCGGACGCGCACATAACCGCTCCGCTTCGCTTTCTCAAGCCCTTTTTCA
>CALLVJ010000150.1 GCA_938010625.1 uncultured Stomatobaculum sp.
AAAAAAGCGAATATTTTCAATGCCATTCCGCTTTGCATTCGCAATCGCATCCCGCACAGCCGCCTTGTTGAGTTCGACGCCGACCACCTGTCCCGCGTATTTAGAGGCCGCCATGCCGATCGTGCCGACGCCGCAGTAGGCATCGAGCACTGTGTCACTCGAGCCGAGTGCTGCAAATGACAGCGCGGTCTCGTAGAGCTTCGCGATCATCTTGGCGTTGACCTGGTAAAACGAGGCGGGCGAGAGCCGGAAACGAAGTCCGAGAAGCTCATCCTCAATATAGCCCTTGCCATAGAGTATCTTGTCGCGCTCACCGAGTATGATATTCGTCTTCTGAGGGTTGATGTTCTGGACAATTGTTGTGATTTCCGGGCACCTTTGCCGCAGTGCGGCGGCAAAATTTTTGCTTCCCGGAAATATTGGCGTCGCAGTCACGAGCACCACCATGACCTGCCCGGTCGCCTCCGACGTCCGCACGAGAACATGGCGGAGCACACCGATTCTTAAGTCCTCATCGTAGGCTTTCAGGCGAAATGAGACTGCTAGATCCCGGATCACGTGGATGATGCGATCTGCCGTGCGGTTCTGAATACGGCAGTGATCAATCGGAACAATCTTATGGCTGTCACGCTCATAGACGCCAAGCACAAGTTTTTTGTTCTGGAAGCCGAAGCTCGCAGTCACCTTGTTTCGGTAATAGAGCGGCTCTTCTGCCGCAATGATGGGTTCTAAGCGGCAAAACTTTCCCAAAAGTTTTTCTGCGCTTCGCTCTTTCCTTCTGAGCTGCTCTGCATAGGGCATGCCGCTGTAACTGCAGCCGCCGCAGCGCTTCTCATAGGGACAGCGCGCTGACTCTTTGACAGCGCAAAGCGGCGCAGCTGGTTTCACTGCGCCGCTCTTTTTCAAAAGCGCCTTCTTCGGTTCTGCATTCCTGTGCCGCTCAGTGCTTTTTCTCGCGGCGGATTTTTCTCGTCTCATGAATGAGCCATTCTCTCTCTTCTTCTGGCAGCAGCGGCGCAATCATCTTGCGGACGCGCTTCTGATACTTGTTAAAGCGGCGAATATCGTCCTTTGACATGACCGAAAGGTCCAGCGCATCCGGGTCTAACGGCGCCCAGGTCAGGTTCTCAAAGCAGTTGTAGCCCTCGTGCTTCGGATCTGCCTGGCAGATTAGCATATTTTCGATGCGAATGCCATAGCCGCCGTCCACATAGACGCCCGGCTCATCGCTCGTCACCATGCCCGGCGCAAAAGCAATCTCTCTTCTGTAGTCCGGGTGCACCCACGGGCGAACGGAGACTGGCAGCTCGTGGACATTGTTCACAAAACCGACGCCGTGTCCTGTGCCGTGCCCAAAGTCTCTGCCGTATCTCCACATGGTCTGGCGCGCATAGGTGTCGAGATTCGGCGCCGTCGCGTAGTATGGAAATACTGCGAACATCAGATTCAGCATGCCGACCACTGCGAGCGTGTAGTCGCGGCTCTGCAACGGGGTAATATCGCCGAGCGCAATGGTTCTCGTGACATCGGTCGTGCCGTCCAAGTAGTGTGCGCCGGAGTCAACAAGGAACAGGCCCTCCGGCTTCACGACATCGCTCTGCTCTGCCGACGGCATATAATGCGCCATCGCTGCATTTGCCTGGTACGCCGGAATCGTCGGGAAGCTCAATTCAATATACTTCGGATCCGCTGCGCGGAGTGCATTCAGCTTCTCACCGAGCTCATACTCGGTGTAGTTGTCCGCCTTGCCCTCCTTGATGGTCTTCTTGAGCCAGTAGAGAAACTTCGTGAGATGCACGCCGTCGCGGACATGGCAGTCGCGGAAACCCTGCAGCTCGGTCTCGTTCTTGACAATCTTCATCAGAGAAATCGGACTCAGCGCATCGACCATCGTATTCTTGTCGGCAACTGCGTTGTAGACGGCATAATTCAGGTCGCGAAGGTCGGTCAGGATGCGCTCCTCCTTCAACTTACCGACCTCGGTGAGGAAGTCGTCATAGGAACCCGTCTTGATGCCCTGCGCTTCCAGATGCTGCTTTGCCTCTGCTGTGAGCGCATTCTCCTGGCAGAAAAGCTTTGCAGAGCGAGGCTTCACCATCAGGTAGGACAGGAATACCGGGTTGCAGGCAATGTCAGAGCCGTGAAGGTTCGTGACC
>CALLVJ010000151.1 GCA_938010625.1 uncultured Stomatobaculum sp.
AGCACGGCGACAATCTGTTCCAGATACTTCTCCGAGAGTTCCTGTTTCGAGGCGGCATCCTTTAGACATGTGACTTGCTCCGGCTGTCTCGCAAATTCCATCATCAGGCGAAGCGCATAACGCCCCTTTGTGGATATTTTCATGACAACTCCTTCCGAGCTTTCCTTTGCCAGTATTTCCTAGCAATTCACTCGGAATTCAGGATAGCAGGAAATAAGAGCTTTGGCAAGCCAAACCTTGTGAAGTATGATATACTGAAACGAAAATAATTGGAGTATTGTCGCAAAAAAGGAGGAAGCCATGCAGTATATTTCGGGTGTTATTCTATTGATTATTTTGATCGGCATTCTGGTGAACGGCATCAGCATTGTGCCGCAGGCACAGGCCATTATCATTGAGCGCCTGGGACGTTATCACGCGACCTGGGATGCCGGCGTGCACCTGAAAATCCCGTTTGCAGACCGCATTGCCAAGCGCGTCAATCTGAAAGAGCAGGTCGCGGATTTCCCGCCGCAGCCTGTGATCACGAAGGACAATGTCACCATGCGCATTGACTCGGTTGTCTTCTTTGTGATCACGGAGCCGAAGCTCTACGCCTACGGCGTCGAGAACCCGATCTCTGCGATCGAGAATCTGACAGCGACTACGCTTCGAAATATTATCGGCTCCATGGATCTGGACACCACGCTCACCTCTCGCGAGACGATCAACACGGAGATGCGCTCGCAGCTCGATGTCGCGACCGATCCCTGGGGCATCAAGGTGAACCGCGTCGAGTTAAAGAATATTCTCCCACCGGATGCAATCCGTGAGGCCATGGAAAAACAGATGAAGGCGGAGCGGGAAAAGCGCGAAGTGATCACGCTTGCGCAGGGCAAAAAGGAGTCCGCTGTTCTGAATGCGCAGGGAAATAAAGAGGCGGCCATTCTGAATGCTGAGGCAGAGAAGCAGACGGCAATTCTCCGCGCTGAGGCAGAAAAGGAGCGGAAAATTCAGGAGGCAGAGGGACAGGCAAAGGCGATCCGCGCAGTCAAGGAGGCAGAGGCCGATGGAATTCGCCTGATCCGCGAGGCGGGTGCCGATGAGGCTGTCTTAAAGCTGCGGAGCCTGGACGCGCTGACCCGTCTCGCAGATGGCAGAGCCACGAAGATCGTGATCCCGTCTGAGATTCAGGGCATGGCGGGGCTGGTGACTGCCTTGAAGGAGACCGCAGCAGTGGCAACGCCTGGCGATGGGAGTGAGAAGAACGCATGAGAGACGGGTTTCTCCGCGTCGCGGCGGCGACGCCGGATGTGAGGGTCGCCGATCCTGGCTATAACCGGGAGCAGATCGAGCACATAATCCGCAGCGAGGCAGAGAGGGGTACCAAAGTGCTCGCGTTTCCGGAGCTCGCGCTGAGCGCCTATACCTGCGGCGATCTCTTTTTGCAGGACAGTCTGCAGACAGCTGTGCTGTCTGAACTGAAAACTTTGGTTGCACATACGGCGGGCACAGAGGTCTTAAGTTTTGTCGGACTGCCGTTCGCGTACGAAAATAAGTTATACAATGCAGTTGCCGTGATACAGAACGGCGCGCTGCTCGGGCTTGTTCCGAAGCTGCATATCCCAAACTACGGCGAATTCTATGAGAGCCGCTATTTTGCGCCGGGACTGAGGGCGCCGGTTCTGGCGCCGCTCTTTGGAGAGCAGGTGCCGTTTGGCGCGCGGCTTCTCTTTTCCTGCGAGAATATGTCAGCGCTGAAAATCGGCGTGGAGATCTGCGAAGATCTCTGGGTGCCGGATGCGCCTTCCATTGAGCTCTGCGCCGCCGGCGCAATTTTGATTGTGAACTGTTCGGCTTCGGATGCGCTGGCTGGAAAACGGAACGCGCGGCGCGCGCTTGTGAAAGCCCAGAGTGGCCGGCTGCTCGCAGGCTATGTCTATGCGAGCGCCGGCGAGGGCGAATCGACGCAGGATCTGGTTTTCAGTGCCCACAATATAATTGCAGAGGCGGGGACAGTACTCACAGAGTCTCCGCTGCTTGCAAACAGCACCGTTGCATCGGAGCTGGATCTGAGAAAACTGTTGTTTTTGAGAAGAAAGCAGAACAGCTATCCGGGCAAAGACACAGAGAAGCAGCTGTACTGCGGCATTGATTTTGCACTCTCTGAGACTGAG
>CALLVJ010000152.1 GCA_938010625.1 uncultured Stomatobaculum sp.
TGACCGTTGCACCGAGTGCACGCGTCGCCTCGACCTTGAGAATCGGCGTTGTTGCGGGCATGCAGATCACGGCGTTTACACCGAGTTTCTGTGAGGCGTAGGCGACGCCCTGCGCGTGATTGCCTGCCGAGGCGGTGATCAGCCCCTTTTCCCGCGCGCTCTTGTCCATCGTTGAAATCTTATAATAAGCGCCGCGCACCTTGTAGGCGCCGGTCTGCTGCAGATTCTCCGGCTTAAAATAGACCTTGTTGCCGCTCTGCCGGGAAAAGAAATCCGAGTAGATCAACTTGGTCTCCCTGGTCACCTCGCGGACTCTGTCGCTCGCCTCTTCAAAAGCCTCCAATGTCATTGGTTCCATGATAGATACTATGCCTCCTCCTCGCTCTCTCTGTCCGGCTCTCTGGCGAACAGCGCCTCGACATACTGTCCGGCGTCAAATTTCCTGAGATCATCCATCTGCTCGCCGACGCCAATGTACTTGACCGGCAGCTTTAACTCTGCCTGGATGGCAATCGCAATGCCGCCCTTCGCGGAGCCGTCCAGTTTGGTCAACACAACGCCCGAAATATTGCAGATTTCACCGAATTCCTTTGCCTGCTCGATGGCATTCTGGCCCGTCGTGCCGTCGAGCACCAGCAGAGTCTCCCGCCGGTACTCCGGCAGTTCCCGCTGCACCACGCGGTCAATCTTCCGCAGCTCCTCCATCAGATTTTTTTTGTTGTGCAATCTGCCCGCCGTATCACAAATCAGGAGATCTGTGCGTCTCGCGCGCGAAGCCTGACAGGCGTCAAAGACAACTGCCGCCGGATCAGCGCCCGCATTTGCTCTGACCATCTCCACGCCCGCGCGCTGTGACCATACCTCGAGCTGCTCAATGGCCGCCGCGCGGAAGGTATCCGCCCCAGCGAGCAGCACACGTCTGCCATTGGCCTTCGCCTGCGCTGCCATCTTCCCGGCAGTTGTCGTCTTGCCGACGCCGTTCACGCCAATCAGAAGCAGAACGGAAGGCGCCCTCTCAAAGTCATAGGCATTTTCCCCGAGGTCCATTCTGGACTTGATGCTCTCGATCAAGAGATCCCGACAGGCGCTCCGCGCCCGCACATGTTGCTCCTCGACCAAGGCGCGCAACTCGTCGAGAATTTCCTCTGTCGCGCGGACACCGACATCGCCGGTGATCAGAACTTCCTCGAGTTCATCATAGAAGTCATCGTCCACTTCGCCGGGGCCGTTGAACAAATCGTCCAGCCCGTAGAACACCGCCTTGCGGGTCTTCTCGAGCCCCGCAACCAGACGGCTGAAAAATCCCTTTTTCTCTTCTGCCATTGCTCCTCCTACTTGTCCAGCTGGTCTTCAATAAGGCTCACCGAGACCAGCGCAGAGACACCCTTCTCCTGCATCGTGATGCCGTAGAGGCGGTCGGCTGCCACCATGGTGCCGCGCCGGTGCGTGATCACAATGAACTGCGTATTCTTCGCGAGTTTCTTTAAGTACTGCGCATAGCGATCCACATTCGAGTCATCGAGCGCTGCTTCAATCTCATCGAGGAGCGCAAACGGCGAAGGTTTCAGATTCTGAATGGCAAAGAGCAGCGCAATCGCCGTGAGCGCCTTCTCGCCACCTGAGAGCTGCATCATGTTCTGCAGCTTCTTGCCCGGCGGCTCTGCAATAATCGCAATGCCGGCCTCAAGAATATCCTCGCCTTCTTCGAGCCGGAGTTCGCCTTTTCCGCCGCCAAAGAGCTCGCGGAATACCTGGTTAAACGCGCGCTGAATGTTGCGGAAGCCCTCGGCAAAGCGCTTCCGCATGCCGAGATCCAGCTCCTCAATCACCTTGCGGAGCGCATCCTCGGCGCGCTGCAAATCTTCGCACTGCGCGCTTAAGAAAGTGTGGCGCTCAAAAACTTCTTTGTAGTTCTCAATGGCATTTACATTGACGTTGCCGAGGGCGCGCATCGCATCCTTCTTCTCGCGAATCACGCGGCGTGTCTCCTGCATGTCGCCAAAGGCGGGATCCCTGTACTGCCGCGCTCCCTCCTCGGTCAGATTGTACTCGTTCAGAATATAATTGCACTGCGCATCCCGCTGCTCTGTCTCCCTGTCACGCTGTGCGTTCACACGAAGCAGGTCTTTTTCGAGCTCGGTGCGCCGCGCTGTGATCTCATCCCGCTTCTCAAAACGCTTCTTTTGCTCGCCGTTATGTCTGCTCTTCTCGGCCTCGATTGCTTCAAGTTCTTCTCGCAGTTTCTGCAGAGACGCTTCCAAATTGCCGAGCGTTTTTTCTTCTTTGACGGCGCTCTCCAGCTTTGCCGCAGCAGCCTGCTGTGCTGCCTCTCGCTCTTTCTCCAGCGCTGCGCTCTCTGCCGCATAGCGCGCTGCCTCATCAGCGAGGCGGCACAGATTTTCGCGGAGATGCCGCTGCTGCTCTCCGGCGATGCTTGCTGCGACTGCCGTCTGCGACTGCTGCTCGAGTAAGGTGCTGTAGGCCTTCCGCTTCTCCTCGAGCATTTCCTGAATCTTCTGAATTTCTGTCTCTGCGGCGCGCTGTCTCTCGTCGATGCCCTGTAAGTCTCCCTCAATTCCCCCCTGGTTCATCTTGAGCGCCTCGAGACTTGTTGTGATCTCCCGCCGCTCAGTGCCGAGATCTCGAAGCTGCACTGCGAGTTCTGCCTTTTTTTCACGGAGCGTCTGTCTGGACAACTCTGCCCGGTTTAAGGAGAGCGAGACCTCGTGCTCGCGCTCTCCGACCGCGCGAAGCTCTTCCGCAGCCGTATGCAGCATCTCCCGCAGCTCTTTTAATTCCTTCTCCTCAGTCTCATTCCGGCGCAGCAGTTTTTCCTGCACCTGTCGCAGTTCATCCATCTCGCGGCGGCGACTCAGGAGATTCGAGTTGTTTTTGAACGCACCGCCCGTCATCGAACCGCCCGGATTTAACTGATCGCCTTCGAGCGTGACCAGGCGGTAACTCTGGCGGTACTTTTTCGAAATTGCAATCGCATGGTCAATGTTATCGACTACGATATCTCTGCCAATCAGATTCCTTAACACGACTTGATAGCGCTCGTCCGTCTGCACGAGATTTGCCGCGATGCCGAGTACACCTGGCTCTTGTAAAACCGCGCCTGGATCAAAGGAGCGCGGGTGCTGGGCGCTCCGCGGCAGGAAAGTCGCGCGGCCATAGCGGTTTTTCTTCAAGAAGGCTATGAGCTGTTTTGCCGTCTCCTCGGTGTCAACGACAATATTCTGCATTCTCGCGCCGAGCGCAGTTTCAATCGCCTGCTCATAGCGCTTGTCAACCGCAATCAAATCGGCGACAACGCCAAAAATGCCGCGCACGCGGTCTCTGACACCCATCACGCGCTGCACACTCTGCCCAAAGCCCTCATAGCGCTCAGTGAAATTCTGGAGGGTCTCAAGGCGCGCGGCATTTGACTGATAGGCTGACTGCGTCTCGCGAAGCAGCGAGAGCAGGGCGCTCTGCAACTTCTCACCCGCGGCAACTTTTTCGCTGAGCGCTGTCCGCTCCGCCGCCGCGTTCTCTTTCTTTTCCTCCAGTGCCTTGATCTCGGTCTCTGCGCGCCGCAAGGCGCTCTCAATGCCGTCAAAGTCCGTCTTTAACTGCAACAGGCGCTGTGCGCTCTTCGAGGCGCGGATATTCGCCTCCTGCATCATCGCCTCATAGCGCGCGCCGCGGGAACTCATGTCCGCGCGCTCGTTAATCAGGGCAATGACGGCGTCTTTCTTGCACTGCAAGGTCTCTTCGAGCTCTTTGAGTGCGGTCTCTGCCGCGGCGCGCCCGCTCTCTGCCGCGGCTGCGTGCGCAGCCGCTTCTCCAGCACTCTGTTTTGCGCGCGCCTGCTCTTTTGCAAGCACTGTCCTCTCTTCTTCCCTGCGACGCCGCTCTTCTTCGCTTCGCACCTGTCTCGCGGAAATCTCTTCGACTTTTGCCTGCTCGGCCTTTGCCTGTTCCTTCAAAACGGCAATGCGTCCCTCTATAGCGCCGCGCTCGGTTCTCATCTCTTCGAGTGCTGCGCGCTTTTCGGCGAGCGAGCTGTCCAGCTCTTCGAGCAGCCGATCCAGAGACTCATACTGCCGCTTCAAAGCCTCTTCCTCGCCGACCGCCCGATCCACTTCGCCCTGCAAAATCGCCGCGCGCCTCTCGATCTCAGCGAGCGACTTCCGCGCTGCATCGCTCTGCAGCAGAAATAAATTCAGGTCGAGTGCCTTCACCTCATCTCGCAGCTTTAAATACCTCTCTGCAGTCTCCGACTGCTTCCTGAGCGGCTCCACCTGCTTCGAAAGTTCCTGCAGAATGTCCGAGACACGCACCAGATTGTCGTGCTCTGTCTGCAACTTCTTCTCGGCAGCTGCCTTCCGTTTTCGGAATTTCGTGATGCCTGCCGCCTCGTCAAAGAGCTCGCGCCGCTCTTCGGGTCTTCCGGACAGAATTTTCTCGACCTGACCCTGCCCGATGATCGAATATCCCTCCTGCCCAATGCCAGTGTCCATGAAGAGTTCATTCACATCCCTTAAGCGACAGAGGCTGCCGTTTAAGCGGTACTCGCTCTCCCCCGAGCGGTACAGCCGCCTAGAGACCGTGACCTCGTCGTAGTCAAGTGAGAGCGCCCGATCGGCATTGTCCAGGGTAATTGCGACATAGGCAAAGCCCTGCGGCTTCCGGTTCGCTGTCCCCGCAAAAATGACATCCTGCATATTGCCGCCGCGGAGACTCTTTGCGCTCTGCTCGCCGAGCACCCAACGCACCGCATCGCCGACATTCGACTTGCCCGAGCCATTCGGCCCCACAATGCCGGTCACACCGTGCTGGAAGGAGAAGCAGATTTTATTCGCAAACGACTTAAAGCCCTGTACTTCTATGCTCTTTAAGTACATGCGCCGCCCTCCGCAACCCCGAGCGCAAGGAGTGCCGCATAGGCCGCTCGCTGTTCGGCATCCTTTTTGCTGCTGCCCGTGCCCTCAGCGAGCACCGTGCCATCCCGAAGCGCCGCGACCGTAAAGCGCTTCATGTGCTCCGGTCCCTCTTCGGCGCGCAGCTCATAAGAGAGCACCGCGTCCTTGTCCTTCTGAACCTCCTCCTGGAGTATTGCATCGTAAAAATAGCGCTTGCCCTCGATGTCATTCAGGATAAAGCGGTCAATGTAGGCGCGCGCCGGTGCGAGACCGCCGTCCAGATAGATCGCGCCGATCACTGCCTCCATCGCATCGCTCACAATGCTCGGGCGAAGCCTGCCGCCGGTCATCTCCTCGCCTCTTCCGAGCAGCAGATAGGGCGAGAGCGGAATCTGCTCCGCGCAATAGGCGAGTGCCGGCTCACAGACAAAGCTCGCCCGAAGTTTCGTGAGCTCGCCCTCGCTGAGTTTTGGCTTTTCGCGATAAAAGAAATCAGAGCTCACAAGTTCCAATACCGCGTCTCCCAGAAACTCCAGGCGCTCGTTGGAGCCCAAGTGACCACTGTGCGCCTCATTCGCAAACGAGGTATGTGTGAGTGCCAGCCCCAAAAGTTCCCGGTTCTGAAACGTATAGCCAATTTTTTCCTCCAGCTCTTCAATGGTCTCGGAATTCAAACTTTTCTCCTCTCACCGCCCCGCAGGAAGCGCACGGATGACGCGCTCCGCACTCTCGACGGACTGTATCTTATCAATCGACTCAGGCGGAAAATGCAGGTCAAAGAATGTTTCCAGCGCGAGCACAATGCGGTAGCGCTCCAGGGAGTCCGCAAAATAAACCTCCGTGAAGCTTGCGCTGTCATCGAGCTCTGCAAGCAGAAGCTCCAGTATCTCCGCGACAATGCGCCGGATCTCATCCCTCTCTAACATTGACTGCCTCCACAATGCTCTGCAATACATTCTGGCGCTCAAAGGTCTCGCACTGCAGCACGGCATTGCAGACCTCAGAAGCCTTTGCGTTGCCATGCACTTTGACCACAAGGCCGCGGAGCCCGAGCATCGGCGCTCCACCGTAACGGCTCGCGTCAAAGCTCTGCAGCGCCTCCTTGAGCGCTGGTTTTAAGAGCGCTGCGCCAATCTTGCTCTGCAGATTCGAGAGCGCAGCACGCTTGATGATGCGCTGGAAGGTCACTGCCGTCCCCTCAATGGCTTTCAAGACCATATTGCCGGTGAAAGCCTCCGCCACACAGACATCTGCCGCGCCGTGCAGCACCTCGCGCGCCTCAATGCTGCCAATGAAGTTGATGCCGGGTGTGGCTCTTAAGAGCGGGAAAGTTTCCTTAACCAGCGCATTGCCCTTTTCCTCTTCCACTCCCACATTTAAGAGCGCCACGCGGGGCTTCTCAATGCCGAGCGCTCTCTCCATGTAAAGCGAGCCCATCTCGGCAAACTGCACAAGATGTGTTGCCCTGGCATCCACATTTGCCCCGGAATCGAGGAGCAGGGTCGCACCGCCGTCCTCGGTCGGAATGAGCGGCGCAAACGGCGCGCGCTCCACACCCGGCAGTCTGCCGACCAGCACCTGGCCGCCAACCAGCACGGCGCCGGAATTGCCGGCGGAAACAAAGGCATCCGCCCTGTCCTCGCGGATCAGCTTCATGCTGACTACAAGCGAGGAATCCTTCTTTTTTCGCACCGAAAGCACCGGCGCATCGCCTGTCTCAATGACCTCCGACGCCGGTACCAGTTCAAGGCGCTCTGCCGGATACTGCTGTCCCGCCAGCTGCTGCTGTAAGACTTCTTCTCTGCCGCAGAGCAAAATCTTCACTGCCTCACTCTTTTGAAGTGCCAGAAGACAACCTTTCACAATTTCGCCGGGCGCGTTGTCGCCGCCCATTGCGTCCACTGCAACTCTCACCATATGATTTCACCTCTGTCTACTTATGATAAAGCAAAGCACTCTGCCCCGCAAGTTGTAAAGAAAACCGCTCCGGACTTTTGTCCGGAGCGGTTCATGCACTATTTTGCAGGAAGAAAGGCTCAGTCAGCGACTTTCACGATCTCCTTCTTGTTGTACGTCCCGCAGTTCTTGCAGACGCGATGCGGCATCATGAGCTCGCCGCACTTCGGGCACTTGACAAGGTTCATCTCGCCCATCTTCCAGTTGGCTCTTCTCTGATCTCTGTGGCCCTTGGAAGATTTATTCTTCGGACAAATCGACATCCTGAAACACCTCCTCACCTCGTAGCGTTAACGGTTGGAAACCGCAATCATCCATTTCTGGCATAACGGGTTTAGTCTACTATGCGAAGCTCCGCCTGTCAAGCGCTTTATGCGAGCGCAGCCGTCACGATTGCCATGGAGTAAACTTCCAGCGCATTGCAACCGCGTGAGAGATCATTAATCGGCGCATTCAAACCGAGCAGGATCGGACCGTATGCCTCAAAGCCGCCAAGTCTCTGCGCAATCTTGTAGCCAATATTGCCGGCGTTGATGTCCGGGAAAATGAACGTATTCGCATAGCCCGCTACCTTGCTGTCCTTCATCTTGGTGCGCGCAACCGTCGGAGAAACAGCCGCATCAAACTGCATCTCGCCGTCGATCTCTGCCTCCGGGTATGCCGCCTTTGCCTTCTCGCACGCATTTCTCATCTTGTCAACGTCCTCGCCGGCGCCGGAGCCAACCGTCGAGTAGCTTAAGAAAGCAACCTTCGGATCAATGCCAAAAATCTTTGCACAGCTCATCGTCTCGCCGCAGATCTCAACGAGCTCATCCTCGTTCGGCTTGATGTTGATGGCGCAGTCTGCCATTGCAAGCAGCTCATTATTACCAGTTGCACTCGGGCGGACCAGAATGAAGCAGGAGGATACAATCTTGTTGCCGGGCTTGGTCTTGATAATCTGCAGCGCCGGGCGAACAGTATCAGCAGTCGAATACGTCGCGCCGCCGAGCAGGCAGTCGCCAATGCCCATCTTGATCAGCATGGTGCCGAAGTAGTTTGCGCCGGCGAGAATCTTCTTTGCCTGTTCCGGCGTCATGCCCTTCGACTTTCTGAGCTCGCAGAACTGCCCGACCATCTCGTCAAAGCGGTCAAAGTTCTCCGGGTCAATGATCTGCGCGCCGCGGATGTTAAATCCTGCCTCCTCCGCCGCCGCCTCAATGGCCTCCGGCTTGCCGACCAGAATCGGCTTCAAAAAGTTGCTCGCAAGCAGCCGGGATGCAGCCTCAAGAATGCGCGGATCCGTACCCTCCGTGAAAACAATGGTCTTCGGGCTCTCTTTGAGCTTGTTAATCATAGTGCCGAACGTATACATAGGGCTTTCCTTTCTCCCATACCGGGATAACTGTCGCCAGGGCGCTCTGCCCTGTCTGCTTTTATTTCGTCAGTTTGAGCGTATCTCTTGCGATTGCGAGCTCCTCGTTGGTCGGCAGAAGGTAAACCTGAACCTTCGAGTCGTCGGTCGAAATCAGGCGCTCTTCGCCGCGGACATCGTTTCTCTCATCATCAATCTTGATTCCAAGGTAGCCGAGATAGGCGCAGATGTTCTTTCTCATGACCTTGTCGTTCTCGCCGACACCTGCCGTGAAAGCAATTGCGTCGACTCCGTTCATCGCCGCCGTATAAGCGCCGATGTACTTTGCGACGCGGAGCGTATATGCCTCCAGTGCGACCTCTGCGAGGTGATTGCCACCGTTTGCCGCCTCGTCAATGTCGCGGAAATCGGAGGAAATTCCCTTGCTTAAGCCAAGGACACCGGACTTCTTGTTCAGGACATCCGTCATCTCTTCCACCGAGAGTTTCTCGTGCTGACAAATGAACTGAATAATCGCCGGATCAATGTCGCCCGATCGGGTGCCCATGATCAGACCCTCGAGCGGCGTCAGCCCCATGGAAGTGTCAACGCACTTGCCGCCGATCGAAGCCGAAATCGAGGCGCCATTGCCGAGATGGCACACAATGACCTTTGCGCTCTTGGGATTTAGCTTACCTCTCTTGATCACCTCACCCGCGACAAAGTTGTGGCTGGTGCCGTGGAAGCCGTAGCGGCGCACCTTATACTTCTCATAGTACTCGTAGGGCAGGGCATAGAGATAGGCCTTCTCCGCCATATTCATACCAAATGCCGTGTCGAAGACTGCCACGTTCGGCTTGCCGGGCATAGCCGCTTCGCAGGCCTCAATGCCCATAAGGTTTGCCGGATTGTGAAGGGGAGCCAGGTCAAAGCAGTCCGCAATTGCCTTCTTCACGTCCTCATTGACCAGCACAGATTCGTTGTAATATGTTCCGCCGTGAACCACGCGATGTCCAATCGCCGCAATCTCATCTGTGCTCTTGATGACACCGTGAGAAGGATCAACCAGCGCCTGCATGACAAGCTCTATTGCCTCCTTGTGGCTCGGCATAGCCGCCGCAACCTTATACTTCTCGCCGCCTGCCGGTGTGTGAGTCAGCAGAGAACCGTCGATGCCGATTCTCTCGCAGAGGCCCTTGGCGAGCACGCTCTCATTTTCCATATCAATGAGCTGGTACTTCAAGGAAGAGCTGCCGCAGTTCATGACAAGAATTTTCATTGTGTGTTTCCCCCTTCAACTTTATATTAATCACAATCTCTGTTATTATAGACCAATGAATAAACGAGTGACAAGACGGAAGGCTGTTTTTTTCAAAATACAGGAGCAACTATGATAAATCTTGCGCAGATTGTCGGGATTATTGCTGAATATCACCCATTTCACAACGGGCATCTCTATCAGATGCGAAATGCGCGCGCGCTGACCGGCGCCTCCTACTGCGTCGTTTTCCTGAGCAGTTACTTTGTGCAACGCGGCATGCCTGCGATCTATTCGCCCTTACAACGCGCTGAGGCAGCGCTCCGCGCCGGTGCCGATGCCGTCTTTGAGATTCCGACACCGTTTAGCTCCTCCTCGGCGCGCGACTACGCCGCCTATGGCGTGAGCCTGCTCGCAGGACTTGGCATTCCAAATCTCTGCTGCGGCACGGAGGATATTTCTGCCGAGGAGCTCTCGATGCTCCTCGACGTGATTGACGAAAACTCCGATGCCTTTCAGCACAGCCTCCGCGAAGGCTTAAAGACCGGACTCTCCTATGCCGAGGCGCGGGTCAATGCGATTGCCGCCGACCTCTGCCAGGCAGGCGCAGACAATGCACTCTTGCTCCGCACCAGAGAGCTGCTCTCGAAACCGAACAATATTCTCGCCTTTGAATATGCGCGCGCAGCGCGATCGGAGCGCATCCCCATCCACCTGACAACTGTCTCCAGGAAGGGCAGCGACTACCATGACCCCATTCTGCAGGGCGATTTCAGCTCTGCGACCGCCATCCGGACGCATATCCTGAAC
>CALLVJ010000153.1 GCA_938010625.1 uncultured Stomatobaculum sp.
ACATTCAGACGGGCAGCTACACGAACCGCGAGGGGCAGAAAGTTTATACAACCAACGTGATTCTGGCCAGTCAGGAATTTGCTGACAGCAAGGGCGCGACTGGCGGCGGTGGAGCGGCCGAGAATGCCCCACGGGACGATGAGCCATTCATGCAGATTCCGGATGGAGCGGATGCAGAGGGGTTGCCGTGGAACTGATGCAGGACTCAGGGGCACGCAGGGCGGTGGCTCAGATCGTTGACCGGCTCACGGACATGCTGGAGGTTGGAGAGTACCGGCTGGTAGAGCTCAAAATCAGGGACACAGCGACAGGGCGAGAGTACGGGTGGAAGGAGCGGCGTAATGAGACACATTTCTGCAAAGCAATCGGTGCAAGATGTTTTGCAATGTAGATGGGGAATATCTCATGCGCTTGGCGGAGAGGAGGGTTGCGAGTGAGTCTGAAGGAGGAGCTTCAGCAGTATCTCGGCATTATGTGCGAAGTGAGGGATGCTAAGCAGAGGGCGGCAGAGCTTGGGCGGAGGATTCGAGAGGCGGAAGCAACTCAGGTCACTGACAGCGTCTACGGCACGCGAGAGGACGGCACAAACGGGCATATCCGCATTACCGGAGTTCCGCTTCCGGAAATCGACAAACTCACCGATCTGCGAAAAAAGCGCGAGACGCATTTCAAGGTCCTTGCCTTTGAGCAGGAGCAGCGAGCGGCGTATCTGGAAGCGAGGATTGAAGAAATTCCGGATCCGACAATCCGTGTGATTCTTAGACAAAGATATATCGACGGAATGACCTGGGATGCGGTGAGTAGACATAATGGACACGCGGGGACTGACTGGGCGCGAGTGAGAGCGGCAAGGTTTTTCGCGGCAACGGAAGGAGGAGATTTAGGGTGAAGGAGAAGGTGCTCTATACATGCGAGGTTTGTCGCACGGATTACGCCGATAAAGCAGAAGCGAAAAGGTGCGAGGAGAGTCACAAAAGGAGGTTGAAAATCGTGGATTCAAGATATTTGGCGCGAGCGCAGACCTTGAGTGGTTTTCCAACCACCATTACGGTCCAGTCAGAGGATGGAACGCGAGCCACATACAAGAGATGAGAGGGAGAGAGATGACAATAAACGAGTATCAGGAGAAGGCATTGCGCACAGCGAGTGGGTGCCGGAGCGACAGCCTACTGCTCAATGGGGTCATGGGGCTCTGCGGAGAGTCGGGAGAGTGCATCGACATTGTGAAAAAGACGATGTTCCAGGGGCACACGCTGGACAGAGAGCATCTTGCGGAGGAACTGGGGGATGTGGCTTGGTATCTCGCGGTTACGGCGGAAGGGCTCGGGTATACCCTGGAGAGCATTTTGCAGCGGAATGTTGACAAGCTCGCGAAGCGCTACCCCGACGGCTTTGAGACCAAGCGGAGCGTGCACAGGGAGGAGTGACAAGATGAGGCGTGATGGTGAGTTTTGGCAAGGGATTTTGTTGCTGGTGGTGGGGAGTACTTTCTGGTGAGTCATATCGGAAAGTAATTTCTCAAAAAGCTTGCGTGTACGCTTTGTACTGATAGTATCTAAAAGTGAAAAGGTGGCAACGTGGGAAGAGCCGCAGTGCAGCCCGCGGGTCACCTTCTTTGCCACTACCGGAGTGGGAGGCGGGTTCAATTCCCGCCGGTGGCTTCCCCTGCGAAAGCGGGGCATGTAACCTCCCTCTAACGGAAAAGGGGAGCGGTTCGCCATGGCCGCTCCTTTTTCTGTGCCTCCATGCACACCGAGAGGCTATTGCGAGGGTGTAACACAGAGACGTTTGCCAAGGGCATAAAAGGCCCATAACAAAACCGAGAGGGGCGTGGTTGGGTTGGTGAGAGGATGCGGGATGAATGGAACGTAACCCCGGTTCGAAGCAGTGATGAAGCACGGCGGAGGGGAAGAAACGGGGGGATTGCCTCCGGAAAGGTTCGCAGGCAAAAGCGTGAGCTCAGGGAGCGACTGAAAGAGGCGCTCGATTGCGCCGTGGTAAATCCGAAAACGAAAAAGATGATGGCACAGGTCGGCATGGATGGGGGTGGCAGCAACATGGATGCCGTTGTAGCCTCTATTGTGGTGGGAGCCATCCAAGGTGCGCCGGGGTACGCAAAGCTGCTTGTGGAGTTAATTGGTGAAACGGGAGCGGAGCAGAGAGCCGAGAGGGCAGACAAGCGCGAGGAGAAGCGCCTCGAGATGCAGCTGGCGGAGTTTGAGCGTCTCGCGGCTGCCGAGGGCAAAGACCCCGTGATTATAGTGAACGACTTAGAGGAGTAGCCGAGAGGCTGCTCTTTTTGTTTGGGAGAGGGTGAGGCGCGTGCGGTTATCGCTACAGGAGACGGTTGGCAAGGGCTACGCAGATTTCTGGAACACCAGGAAACGGTATAGGGTATGTAAGGGCGGTCGAGGCTCCAAGAAGAGCAAGACAGCTGCACTGAACATGATCTACAGAATCTTCCAATACCCAGAAAGCAACGCCTTGTGTGTGCGCCGGTATTCAAATACGTTAAGGGATTCCACATACTCTGATTTGCGCTGGGCTATCCAGAAACTCGGGGTAGAGCTCTACTTTGAGTGTACGGTATCCCCGATGCAGATTACGCGCCGCTCGACCGGGCAGAAAATTCTTTTTCGCGGGCTCGATGATGGATTGAAAATCACATCAATCTCAGTGCCTAAGGGATATCTGTGCTGGGTATGGCTTGAGGAGAGCTATGAGGTGGCCAACGAGGGGGATTTCGATAAGCTCGACATGTCCATTCGCGGTGAGGTTCCGGAAGGCTATTTCAAGCAAATTACGCTGACATTTAACCCATGGTCAGCAACGAGTTGGCTCAAAAGGCGTTTTTTTGATGCTCCGGACGATGACGTCTTCACGAAAACCACAACTTGGAAATGTAACGAGTGGCTTGATGAGGCCGACAAGGGGATTTTCAGGAAGATGGCAGAGCAGAATCCGCGTCGCTACCGCATTGAGGGAGATGGCGATTGGGGTATCGCGGAAGGCCTGATTTACACAAATGTGGCGTGCGAAGAGTTTGATCGGGACGCACTGAGGGCAAAGCCCGGCATGAAATCAGCGTTCAATCTGGACTTCGGCTTTACGGACCCGAATGCTTTTGTCTGTGAGCTGGTCGATGACGCGGAGAAGAAAATCTATGTTTTCGATGAGTGGTACCGCTCCGGAGCGACAAACCAAGAAATTGCAAAGGCAATTATCGAAAAGGGCTACGGCGGGCAGCGCATTGTCTGCGACAGCGCGGAGCCGAAATCCATTGCGGAGCTTAGGCAGCTCGGGCTTAAAGCCGAGCCGTCGCTCAAAGGCCGCGACAGCGTGAACCACGGCATCCAGTTCATTCAGAATTTTCAGATTGTCGTGCATCCGCGATGCGTTGAATTCAAGAAAGAAATTGAGAATTATTGCTGGGCAAAAGGCCGCGACGGGCAGCCGACGGACAAGCCCGACCATGAATTTTCACACGGCATGGACTCCATGCGATACGGCATTGGCGTGCTATACGGCGGCGCAAGGGCGGAGCCCGGAAAGGCAAGATTATGAGGAGAACCGACGATTATCCCGATTACAGCGAGTACATCGACTATATCGACGAAAACGGCTTTACGGATGACATCGTAAACCGCATTATCAATGCGCATCAGCTGAACCGCTGTCGCACGAAGGATTTATACGAGCGGTATAAATGCTACGAGGACAAGGTGCCTATCTTTTCGCGCATTCCGCGCTTCTCGGATGAGCTTAAGGACGGCGGCGGCAATGCGGTCCCGCAGCTGAATAACAAGGTCAATAACGATTTCTTTGGCGAAATCAATGACGTGATGGTCGGCTATTTTGCCGGAAAGGCTGCATCCTACAGCTATGCAGAGGATGAGAGCGCGGAGAGCGCGACCGGCGGAGAAGCTGCCGTTGAGGCAGCGAAAAAGGCTCTCTCGGAATTCGTCACACGGAACAACATGTACGATGTAAACCTTGAAGTTACAAAGTTCGCTTCCGTGTGCGGATATGCCGGAAGGCTTTTTTACATTGACCGGCACGGTGATGAGCGCGTGATGGTCGTGCCGCCGTACGAGACTATCGTGCTGGCACGGGACAAGATTCAAGAGCCTGACTACGCTGTCCGGTACTACGCAACCACAGGCATCTCCGGCGCAGAGGTGTGGCACGCGGATGCCTATGACGGGCACAGCGTGCATCACTTTGAGGGCGCTCTCGGCAATTTCATCCGCTCCGGAGAGGAAGAGCACCTCTTCGATTTCTGCCCGCTCCAGGCAATCCCGCTGAATGGCGAGATGCTCAGTAGTGCGGAGCGCGTCATGGCGCTCATCGATGAGTACGACAAGACCGTATCGGACAACGCAAACGACGCTGAGGGAAATACGCACGCGCTGCAGGTCCTTGACGGTATCGGCGAACTTTCCCAAGCGCAGCTTGCGGAGGTGGAGCGCGCCGGTGTGCTGCAGATTAGCCCCGGATACGCGGACAGCACGCACCGGGTTTACTACCTCACGAAGGACATTAATGACTCTTTCAATGAGCATCACCTCGACCGCCTCGAGCGAAACATCTATCGCTTCTCCAAAACGCCAAACCTAAACGACGAAACCTTCAACGCAGCTTCGGGCATCAGTCTTAAATTTAAGCTCACCGCTTTCGAGGCAAAGTGCGGCGCTTTTGAGGCGAAGATGAACAGCGCGGACGTGTACATGTTCCGGCTGCTCGGCTCGGCCTTCTTGAAAAAGAGCATCCCCTTTGACTACCTGCAGGCGTATGTCGAGTACAAGCGCAATTTCCCGGTCGATGTGCTCTCGGAGGCTCAGGCCGTGCAGGCGCTTATCAACGCCGGTGTTCCGGACGAGATTGCCTACAATCAGCTGTCAGCGGTCGATGATATCGACTATCTGCTTGCGCTGAAAGAGGAGCGGCAGCAGGACGCACTGAACCTTTTCGGGAAAGCCCTTGAGAGCGACGAGACGGCTCAGGGAGACACGGTAAGCAAAAAGGGAACGAATGTACCACCCGAGGGCGGTGAAGCTGAATGAGCGGCACAGGCGACGCGCTGAACCGGTATCTAAGCACAGTCCGGAGAATCGAAGAGCACAGAGAGCAAAGCGCTGTGAAAGAGCTCAAAAAGCTTTATCGGCAGCTCATGAAGGAGATTGGCGAGCGTGTCGCTGAATCGTATGCGCGCTACGCGGATCCGGAGACCGGCGCGATTGACTATGCTGTGCTGCATCGCGACGGCATGGACGCAAGGCTCTTGGAAGAGATCATGCGGAGCACCGGCATCGCGTCCCTCGAGGAATGCAGGATCATAGAGCAGCTCGCCAAAGAGAGCTACGCAAAATGCTATGACGGCATGGTGTCGGCAGTACAGCGCGCTGCGACCGATGATGCTTTGCAGGAGAGCCTCCAGACAATCCGCGCGGTCGCTCCGGAGGTAATCGCGGAGGCGGTGCACAACCCTGTGAACGGTCTCACGCTTGCGGACCGTCTGGAGAAGAAGCGCGGAGAAATCATCTACGGTATTAAGCAGTCAGTCGGCGTAGGTTTAAGCCAGGGCGACCGCTATGACACGATGACACGGCGTATCGCAGAGACCCTTGCAGGCGCAGACGGCGCAGGCGGGTATTACGGCAAGGCTGTCCGCATTGCAAGGACTGAGGCGCACAGAGTCAGAGAGGCAGGTAACAGCGACGCAGCGACAATGCTGCAGGAGAAAGCCGCTCCTGCGGGTTACCAGATGCTGAAACGCTGGAATACCATGAAGGATGAGCGCGTCCGGCCGAACCGCAGATACAAGACAAAGCACGGGTGGAAGAGCGGTAAGCCCGGCTTTTACAACCATGCGGCGATGGACGGCGTGGAGATCCCGCTCAATGAGGATTTTAAGCTTCCTTCCGGCGCAAGCGGACCCGCCCCCGGGCAGACGAGTGTAGCGGGAGAGGATATCAACTGCCGCTGCTTTTTGACTTACCGGATGGAGAAAGAGACAAGAGTTTTTGGCGGGGACGATAGCCGCGAAAAAGAGCAACAGCGCGATGGGCGAAACAAGGCGACAGTTATAAACCACTCGTACATCGAGAGTGGGGCGTATCGACGAAAATTTGATCGCATCACGGACAATCCCGCCGTAAATAGAGTGCTGTATCAGAAGAGCAAAGAGATTTTAATTCACAGGAGCGGCACAAATTTTGAGGATATGTACTGGATTAATGCGGACACCGGAGAAATTGTTGCTAGCGTTTTGAATGAGACCTTGGAAGAAGAAATCGAATACTCTAAAAGACTGGAGCGAAAAATCAAGGGGCAGCGCCGACTTATAACGATACACAATCACCCCGCGAGTGTGCCCCCGAGTGTTGATGACTTCATATCAAATTTTAGACGTGGCTACCTTCAAGGGCTGGTTGTATGCCATGACGGGACGATTTATAGCTATTCTGCAGGAGAGCTCGTTTCGCCGATGCTGTACAAATTGTATGCTGGGCAGTATATTAAAGACGGAATGTCTGAAGCAGAGGCGCAGAAGGCAGCGCTTCTGAGATTAAGCAGGTCACACAACATGTCTTTGGAGGAAATCCTATGAAGAAGAGCGACGCCGTAGAGGTAATCAATGACAAGTTCGAGCTCCCGGAGTGGATAAAAAAGATGACCCGACAGGAGATACAGGATGAAATCATAAGAATTTTGCTGGAAGAAGGCAAAATCAAAGAAGGGGAATATAGCCGAGAAGATCTGTTTTCTGTGCCCCTTGAAATGAGAAGATCGACTCGGGAGGCGTAACAGAACCAACTAAATAACAGCAACACAAGCACAGTCATAGCGGCTGTGCTTTTTTGATGCACTGGTGGGCGCACCGGCGGACACTCCGGAAGGTGGGAAAGAGCAGCTAAAAAAGCTGATCTTTTTGTGTGGAAAAATGCTTGACTTTTGAGTTCCAAAATATATAATAGACTTATGGAACTCAAAAGAAAGGAGGGAAGTTACTTGAGTCCACGTACAGGCAGGCCAACGGATTGCCGAAAAGATTGCGATGTGAAAGTCCGAATAGACGAGACAACGCACAAGAGATTGCTGGAGTATTGCGAGGAACACGGTATTACAAAGGCTGAGGCTATACGACAAGGCATTCATTTGGTCTTACAACAAAAATAAGAGCGTTCGTCGCACGACCAAGCACAAACGAACGCTCCACCCGAAAGCAATGCTTTCTGTAAATATACTACTACAGAGGGCTTCTTTCGGCAACCATGAAAGGAAGTCTTTTTCTTATGGGCAGAGTTAAGAGCATCTACAAGGCAATCGAGGGAGTTGAGGTTCCGGCGGGCTACGACCTGGATCTCGGGCACCTAGAAGAAATTTTTCAGCACACGCATGACCAGGCGCGCATGATCGGTGACGCGTTTCGGTTTGGCTACCTACAGGGGCAGAAAGCTGCAAAGGCAGCGGAAAGGAAAAATGGAAAGGCTTAAAGAAGTCTTGCGTGTACGTTTTGTACGGATAGTATGGATGGCAAGACTGAAAACACAGTGAGCAGAAAGGAAGGCGAAGAGATGAGCGAGCTGAGAGTATTTGAGAGCGCAGAGTTTGGAGAAGTCAGGACGGTGGAGATCGAGGGCAGACCTTACTTCGCGGGGACGGACGTCGCAAGAGCGCTGGGGTACGCGATTCCGTCAAAGGCGGTGAACACGCACTGCAAAGGGGTTTCCAAAATGGAAGCCCCTACAGCTGGAGGAGTGCAGACACTTTTGTTTATCCCCGAGGGCGATGTTTACCGTCTGATTGTCAGCAGCAAGTTGCCGTCGGCAGAGAGATTTGAGCGGTGGGTCTTCGATGAAGTTCTTCCCTCCATCCGCCAGCACGGCGCGTACATGACGGAGGCGACACTGGAGCGGGCGCTCACTGAGCCGGACTTCTTGATCAGCCTTGCGACGAAGCTCAAAGAGGAGCGCGAGGCGAGGGCGAAGTTAGAGCTTGATAAGACCGTACTGACGCAGCAGGTGGCAGAACTCCAGCCGAAGGCAAGCTATTACGATCTGGTGCTCCAGTGCCCTGGTCTCCTCTCGATGACCGAAATAGCCAAAGACTACGGCAAGAGCGCAAAAGCGATGAACAAGCTGCTGCACGGCTTGGAGGTGCAGTATCAGCAGGGCGGTGTGTGGTTTCTGTACGCACGGTACCAGAGCGAGGGCTACACACAGACCAAAACGCAGAACTTCAACAAGCCCGACGGCTCGCAGGGGATGCGCACGCACATGTACTGGACGCAGAAGGGGCGGGTTTTCCTCTACTATCTGCTGAAAGAGCATGGTATTCTGCCGATGATGGAGCGGGATGCGGCATAATAAATGAAAGCGGGTATCCGGAAAGGATATCCGCTATATTTTTGCAAAAACAGTTGACTTTTGGGCTACAATAGTGTAAAATAAAGACAGTTGAGAAAGCACTCAACGAGTACGGCAGGCAAGCGCCAGAGAGGAGAGAAGATGAACGAGGAAATGACGAACATCGAGTTCATGACGGTTCTGAAATTGATTGTCCAGATTCTGAGAGATGACGGAGTCAAGGAAGAAACGGTCAAAAAAATAGAAGCCCTTATCCAGCAGTAAAGGCTTCTAAACCACAAAACACCGGCGGGGCTTGCCGCCGCCGGTCCCTTTGTTGATGGTACCATAGGGAAAGTAAAACGGCAAGAGATAGGAGGTAGAGTGGCGGAAGAAAAGAAGATGGGGCGCCCGACGGACAACCCTAAAGGCCGACCTATCCATGTGCGACTTGACGCCGAGGCGGACAAGATTCTGGAAGCGTACTGCGCCAAGGAGCGCGTGACACGGGCTGAGGCAATCCGGCGTGGAATTTACCTGTTGAAAAACACGCGGGGGTGATCCCAAGAGAGGGGTAATCATGGGCCAGAGCATGGAGTTTTCCCCGCACACGCGGGGGTGATCGCCGCTTTCAGGCTTGATAAAAGTATTAACTTAGTTTTCTCCGCACACGCGGGGGGTGATCCGCGGAAGCTATTCAGCAACTCATGAGGAAGTTCATAGTAAATCAATATAGAGGGCGCAGTTGTGCCCTCTTTTTCGTGTTGCATTCGTGTTGCATGTGTACCCTGCTACGGTACCTTTTTGCACTGTCACAGTACCTTTTTGGCTATCATAAAGCAAAGAGAAAGCGCGTATCTAAGCCATTCCTGGCTTAAACACGCGCTTTCTTGTTGATGGAGATGACGGGAGTCGAACCCTTTGTAAAAACCAAAAGAGTGGCTATTCTACGTCATCTTTTGCTTCTCGTGTTGCATTTCGTGTTGCATATGTACTGAGACGCTGCTCAAACATCATTGCGATATCGCGTTTGACACGCTTCGCCTCACTGTCTATTAGGGTCTGATAGTTGCGCTTCATGATGTCAGAGCCCGGCTCCCAGCCGCCGTATGCTTCAACATATCGGTCGCCATAGCCCGCGAGCATGGACGCGCCGAAATGCCTGAGGTCGTGGAATCGGAACCGTGGCAGATTGATTTTTGCCAGGGCTCGAGAGAAGCGCGCTGACACGCGGTCGGGCGACAGCGGTAGGATCCTACCTTCGTGCGGGAGCGGAAGGGTAGCTATCGCTGTGAGCACGAAGGGCGGCAATGTGATGGCTCGATAGCTTGCATATGTCTTTGGTGCTTTCAGATGCCACTCGCGGTGTTCACCTAAGACAAGAGCCTTGCTAATAGTCACGGTATCGCCCTGTATATCGCTGTACTCCAGCGCGCAGATCTCTCCGCGCCGCATGGCACCTACCGAGCCAAGCAGGATAGCACAGCGGAGATATGGGTCATCTGAGCTCTGATAGAGCGTCATGATGTCGTCAAGAGATGGGCAGTAGAGCTCAACATGCTTTTTAGCCGGCAGTGTGATACGTGGTCGAAAATCAGGTAGGAAGAGCGCAAGGGTCGCGGTGAGCAGCCCCGCCGCATTTCTCACGGTCTTCGGAGACAGCCCTCGTGCTGAGAGAGCAGAGATCCACTGCTGCATGTCGGTGCTCTGTATCTGCCGCAGATCGCGAGCGCCAAACGCTCCGCCAAAATACTGGCGGTATGCGCTCTTGTAGTTCCGCACGGTGGAGAGCGACAGGACGGCGGCTTTCAGATTAATATAGCGCGCCACGGCGTCGCTGACTGTCAGCCGCTCTTTCAGCGCCTTCCGGCTGCGCTTCCAGTCCTCTGCAAGTGCCTGTGCTTCAGCGCGCGTGGCAGCCGTGAAGGACTGATAGTGCCGCTTTCCGGAATCATCGGTGTAGTCGTAGACCTGGACGCGAACGCTACCGGACGGCAGAACGCCTTTCTTCTTTCTTGGCATGATTCCCTCCTCTGAATTTCGCGGTTGCGGATTTTTTGGTTGCTACCCTTGTGTTTTTGGTGAATTCCTTTATTGTTATGAGAGGGAGGATAAGATTGTGAACGCAAATGGACATGAACACCGGCACTCTCTTGTGGCGCTGAAGGACACCTTTGCAGCGGTCCCGTCCAAGTATCTGCTCTATTACGATGAGAAGTGGAAATGCTGGTTCTTTTTCAGCTACCGCACCGCCCAAAACGATGATTTTGGGCATGTACGGAAGGCACTTTCCGAGCAGCTCGGAGTTCCGGAAAAGCTGGTCACAGTGAAGTGGGTTGCAGAAAGAGTGCAGACAAAAAAGTCTCCGACCGGAGAGAAAACCTATGCGCACAAGCTATACAGTGCAAAGTTGAGTAGCTTTCCGGAAGGCTTGAAAGCCGTAGCGTTCATCCTGAACGGAACGGGATACTGCTGGATGACGCTGCAAGAAATGGAAAAGAATCCTGAAATCCAAAAACAGAACTTAGATGTTGTTCACTTCGTAGAAGAATCTTTGTAAGAGCCCTTCGGGGCTCTTTTTTTGTGTAGAAAATTATGCTGTGTTACGATGCAAGTAATGCAAGATTTTCAGGCTCAAGACGCTCGCTCCATTTGATATAGCTTGCATCATAGCTTTTAATTGCGCCCAGAATTGCCGGAGAGATGTTCTTTGAATCGTTTAGTAACAGGATAAACTTGCTGTCAGGCCTCCGGGTCTTCTTTGTGTCAATCCAATAGAAGAGGTTTAGATCTATTTTGTCCTTAGTGGGCTCATTCAAGACATTGCAAAGACGCTCGGGGTA
>CALLVJ010000154.1 GCA_938010625.1 uncultured Stomatobaculum sp.
CTTCCGATTTGGGTTTTACAAGGGTCTCCCAGATTCTGTCCTCCTTCCGCGTGAGAAGCAGGACTTCGATCTTCGCGCCGGTGCCAAGCTTCTCGCCGATTAGGCGCGCCGGAATCACCTTCGTGTCGTTTAAGACGAGGCAGTCTCCCGGGTTCAAGTAGTCCACAATGTCCCGAAAGTGCCTGTGCTCTATCTCGCCGCTCTCCCGATGCAGCACCATTAAGCGGGAGGCGCTTCTGTCCTCGAGCGGATCCTGCGCAATCAGTTCCTCCGGCAACTCATAATCAAAATCTTTTAATTCCATCACTGCTGTGTCCCTTCCGAAGTCGCCGAACTCTCTGTCTGGCTCTCCGCTGCCGTGGTCTCCGCGCTGCTCTCTGCCGCCTGACCGCTGTCCGCCGCGCTGCTCTCCGCTGCCGCACTTGTGCCCGGAATCTCAATGACGGCATCGGTCACAGCTTCCGTGCTCTCCTCGGTCGCATCGTCTGCTGCCGCAGCCGCGCTGCCGCCCGCGCGAAGCTTCTGGTAGAGTGAGCCGAGCTTCGCATCGCTCACAATCGCCCTGGCAAGCGAAGTTCGATAGTCATTGTTCATTTTCTTGACTGCCTCGCTGCCCTCTGCCGCCTTGATGGCTGCTTTTTCTGCCTCCGAGAGCGCCTCGTCCGGCTTCATCTGCAGCCCGTCGCCGGTGCTCACAATGTAAGCGCGCAGCAGCACGGGCGCCGGCGTCTGAATCTTCTTGAACCACGCCTGGCTCTCGATGTATGCAATGTAGCTGCCCGTCTCCACGCCCGGAATCACATAGGTAATTGTATTCTCGAACGCGTCGTAGAGCTTCTTCTCCGCTGCCATCTGTTCCTGCAGCGCAGCCGGCAGCTCCTGACCGCCCATGCCAAAGACGCGGTACAGCTCCTCGGCGTCGCCCTGGGCGCGCGCAGTCAGATAGTCCTGCACAAGCGTGTTGATTGCATCGTCCGTGCACTTTTCTGGCGCAGCAGCCGCATAGTCATAGCCAGTCTTGTCAGCTTTTTCCGCCTTCGGCTTTGCCGCCTTTTTGTGATCCAGCGCGAGAATCACGAGAATCAGGATGAGCGCCGCAAGCGGCAACAGGAGAAAACGCCCAAAACGCTGCAGCGTGAGCTCATCGATCCCAAATATCTTTCTATTCTTTTCGTATCGCACTCGTTTAACCTCCGTTGTGATTGCTCCATTTTACCATAGATGGGCAAGACCGCAAAGAAGTGCGTCAGTCCGCAAAAAAAAGAGAA
>CALLVJ010000155.1 GCA_938010625.1 uncultured Stomatobaculum sp.
GTCCGGGCTGATGATCATGAGATGATCTTTGTCCGCCTTCATATCCGGAATGTTCAGAAAGCAGGTTTTGATGAACTGATAGGTTGGCATGAAGTTGTCAAAGCCGGAGAGCGGCGTCGCATTCTGGACGCGCGGATCATGTGCGTCGAAGGTGATGAAATTCTGGATGCCCATGTTCGCGAGCTCGGTCAGCATATAGGCGCAGTCCAGAGACTCGCGCTTGGTTCTTCTGTGCTGCCTGCCCTCGTAGAGAAAGGGCATAATCACGTTCACGCGGTGTGCCGCTGCGCCGCCCGCCGCGATGATGCGTTTTAAGTCCTGGAAGTGGTCGTCCGGCGACATGTGGTTTTCGTTGCCGTCCACTGTATAGGTCAGCGAATAGTTTGTGACATCGACCATTATAAAGAGGTCAGAGCCGCGCACGGACTCGTTGATGACACCCTTGCCCTCACCAGTGCCAAAGCGCGGGCAGTTGATGGAGAGAAGATAGGAATCGGCGTCATAGCCGCGATAGTGCAGGGAGCGACGGCGCTCCTCGGTCTCTTCCGTGCTCGAAGCGCGCATCTGCACGAGGTGGGCATTGACCTTTTCCGCGAGGTCGCGGCAGCTCTCGAGCGCTGCAATTTTGAGCGGCGCGACGGGAAGACGATTGTTTTCAGTGGACTGATTGGACATCTTTCTTCGTTCTCCTTCTAAAAACAGCTTGGCCTGTCAGAGACGTGGCATATTTTCTAAATCATAGCATTTTCATTTCTCTGTCGCAAGGCTGCATTGCAAAGCGCCTGTAATTCATGTAAAATGCGAGAAAGCAAAGGAGTTGATTGTGGCGGAAAACAAGGGACATTTGATTGCTGCCGTGGAGCCCGGAAGTGCAGCGGCGGCGTTGGAAATTGCGGCGGGAGACCGCCTTTTGGAAGTCAATGGGAAACCGGTCGCCGATGTCTTTGACTACCGCTATCAGGTGAGTGCGGAGGTCATCACCCTGCTCGTATTAAAACCGGACGGAGAGGCGTGGGAATATGAGATTGAG
>CALLVJ010000156.1 GCA_938010625.1 uncultured Stomatobaculum sp.
CAATGATCGCGGCATTCGCATTTTCCGACCCGCGGTCGGCATAGCTCATGCCGTTCACGACCGTGCCGCCCGGCGCACTCGACGCATTGACCACAAAGCCACCCGGGCACATGCAGAAGCTGTAGACCCCGCGCCCGGAAGAAGTCTTCGCCGCGAGCTTATAGGGCGCAGGCGGCAAAAAATCCGCCTCGCGCGCGCCGTATTGCGAGAACGAGATATCCCTCTGGCGGTGCTGCACGCGGAAGCCGACCGCAAAAGCCTTTGCCTCCATCGAAAAGCCGCGCGCCGCAAACATATGAAAGGTATCCCGCGCCGAGTGACCAGTCGCCGCAATCAGTACCTCACAGGGCAGTTCATACTGCCCGCCGCCCGCCTCTTCGACATACACAGCACAGAGCTTCTCGTTCTCAATGCGAAAATCCACAGCGCGCGAAGAAAAACGCACTTCGCCGCCGAGACGCAAAATCTCCTCCCGGATCGCTGTCACAATGGCAATCAGGCGGTCGGTGCCGACGTGAGGCTTCTGCTCATAGAGAATTGCGCTGTCCGCGCCAAACTTACAGAAGAGTTCCAATATTTTTCGATTCCGCCCGGCGTTGTCCTTGACGAGTGTATTCAATTTGCCGTCGGAAAAGGTGCCGGCTCCTCCCTCGCCAAAAGAGACATTGCAGTCCGGATTGAGCGGCGCTCCCGCCCAGAACGCATCGACCAGTTGTTTCCGCTCTGCGGCCGGAAGGCCCCGCTCTAAGAGAATTGGCTGATAACCTGCCTCAGCGAGCAAAAGTCCCGCAAAGAGCCCGGCAGGTCCCGTGCCAATGATAACTGGACGCGTTGTGAGTGCAGTGTCTCCCCGCGGCGGCAGGACATAGGGCTGTCTCGCATCCATCGTGACATTCGGAAGTTTTTGAAAACGCTCCTCGTTCGGGACACGCAGCCGCAGCAGATAGACAAAAAAGAGCTCCGGCTTCTTCCGCGCGTCTATGGAACGCCGCACAATTTCAATTTCGCCGAGCTCCCGCGAAGACAAGTGTAAGAGCTTCGCGACCTTCTTCCGGAGCATTTCCTCCGTATGCCGCACCGGGAGCTTCACATTGTTGACAAGAATTGCCATCAGAGCACTTCCCCCGTCATGCTCTCGTGCTCGGCGCGAATCGCATCATAGAGCTCACGGAGCGTCCAACCCGCATTGGTTTCGGTGAGCGCTGCCTTCAAGGGAAGTCGCAGTTTCTGCTTTCTCGCCTGCGCGAGAAAGGCGTCGAGTGTCGCAGCACTGAACTGACAAAAGAGATAGAAAGGCTCGGCGTGTTCCCGCGCCTGTACTTCGTCCGGCGCAGTCTCCGCCGCCCGGTGCGCTTCATCGCGCTGCGTTTTTCCCGTCACAAGTGCTCCAATCCGGCAATCCAGCGCAGCGCCGCCGACTTCCCGATATTTAATCTTCAAAAGCGCACAAATGGCACCGATCCCCGGTGCCGTTTTGCCGTCCGGGACATAGCAGAGCAGCGTCCCGCCTTTCTGGTTCGAAAAAATACGATTCATCTGTTTTCCTCATTGCTTGCGGCGCTCTGCCCGGCGGCAAGGCCGCTCGCAAAGCACCAGTGGAGATTATAGCCGCCGCAGGGACCTGTCACATTCAGGATTTCACCCGCTGCATAGAGCCCCGGGAAGCGTCGAAACTGAAACGTCACATCGCAGAGTTCCCGGAGGGCAATACCGCCTGCGGAGACCTGCGCCTTGTCAAATGTGCCGAGCCCCTGCACTGCAAAACGCGCAGCCGTGAGCGCTCTGCTCAACTGTTCTGCGACCTCCTGCCCCTCGCTTTCTGTAGCCCTGCCAGCCGGGAGCGCCGCGCGCCGCAAG
>CALLVJ010000157.1 GCA_938010625.1 uncultured Stomatobaculum sp.
GGACCCTGCGCGATGACTCAGGTTGGTCTCATCGACGGAAAGTTTGTGATCAATCCGACCAATGCAGAAAAGAAGGTTTCTGACCTGCAGCTCACAGTCGCAAGTACAGCAGAGAAGGTCATCATGATTGAGGCAGGCGCAAGGGAAGTGCCGGAGCAGGTCATGATTGATGCGATTTTTGAGGCGGATAAGGTCAATAAGCAGCTCATCAATTTCTTTGCGAGTATCCGCGCCGAAATTGGAAAAGAGAAGCACAGCTATGCTTCGGCAGCTATCCCGGAGGAGCTCTTCCAGGCGATCCGCGAGGTGATTCCACAGGATGAGATGGAAGTCGCTGTCTTTAACGATGACAAGCAGAGCCGCGATGCGGCGGTTGACAAGTTGACCGAGAGGTGTAAGGAGGCTTTCCAGGACAACGAGGAGTGGCTAAAGCTCATTCCAGACGCAATGTACCAGTATGAGAAAAAGACCGTGCGGAAGATGATCTTGAGGGATCACAAACGCCCGGATGGCCGCCAGATCACCGAAATCCGCCCGCTCGCAGCGGAAATTGACATTCTGCCGCGCGTTCACGGCTCTGCGATGTTCACAAGAGGGCAGACACAGATTCTTGATGTCTGCACGCTGGCGCCACTCTCAGAGGTGCAGAAGATCGAGGGACTGGACACCGAGGTGAAGAGCAAACGCTACATGCACCAGTATAACTTTCCTTCTTATTCGGTCGGCGAGACGCGAGTCTCAAGAGGGCCGGGCAGAAGAGAAATTGGTCACGGCGCGCTCGCAGAGAGGGCTTTGCTCCCGATGATTCCGAGCGAAGAGGCGTTCCCCTATGCCATTCGCTGCGTCTCGGAGACTATGGAGTCGAATGGCTCTACTTCGCAGGCTTCGGTCTGTGCCTCCAGTCTTGCGCTCATGGCCGCAGGTGTCCCGATCGCACGCCCTGTGGCAGGCATTTCCTGTGGACTTGTGACTGGCGATACAGATGATGACTATCTGGTCCTGACAGATATTCAGGGACTTGAGGATTTCTTCGGCGACATGGACTTTAAGGTCGCAGGGACAGAGAGGGGCATCAATGCCATTCAGATGGACATCAAGATTCATGGCCTCACACGCCCCATCATTGAGGAAGCGATTGCAAAGACCCGTGAGGCGAGAATGTACATTTTGAACCAGATTATGAATCCGGTTATTTCGGAGGCGCGCCCGAATGTGAGCCAGTATGCGCCGAAGATTGTGCAGATTAAGATTGATCCGAAGAAAATCGGCGACGTGGTTGGCAAGCAGGGCAAGACCATCAACAAGATTATTGAAGAGTTCGGCGTCACAATTGACATTGAGGAAGATGGCAGTGTGAATGTCGCAGGTCTCGACAGAGCTCGGATTGACAAGGCTGTGCAGACAATCAAAAATATTGTGACTGAAATTGAAGAGGGACAGATTTTTACGGGCAAGGTAGTACGCATCCTGGAATTCGGTGCTTTTGTAAGTTTGACGCCGAATAAGGACGGCATGATTCACATCTCCAAGCTCGCTGACCGCCGCGTCAATAAAGTGGAGGATGTTGTAAACATCGGCGATGAGGTGACTGTCAAGGTCATCAAAGTAGATCCGGTGAAGGACAGAATTGATTTGACACTCCGTCCCTCTGATTTGAAGGCGGAAGCAAAACAGGATTAAGAAGGGCAAGGAAATGGATAGAGAAGCATATCTTCAGGTATACCGTCATTCTCTGGCACATGTGCTCGCAAAAGCAGTCATTGAAATTTTTGGCAGAGAAAACGTGCAGTATGCGATCGGACCGCAGATTGCGGATGGATTTTACTATGACTTCGTGCTGCCGAGAAATCTCACCCAGGATGATTTCCCGATGATTGAGAACAAAATGCGCGAGATTTTGAAGCGCAAAGAGGACTGGAGTGTAAAGGAGTATTCCCGCGATGAGGCGAGAAAACTCTTTCATGACCAGAAATTTAAGACAGAACTGATTGACGATCTGCCGGAGGATGCAGTTCTCACGGTGTATTCGACTGGCGATGACTATCAGGATCTCTGCCGCGGTCCTCATGTCGACAATTCACAGGAGCTGCTCGGCGCAGCCTTTCAGATCAAGTCGGTCTCCGGCGCTTACTGGCGCGGCGATGAGAAGAGAGACCGCCTGCAGCGCATCTATGTCTATGCGTTCCCGAACAAAGAAGAGCTGAAAGCCCACCTGAACTTGGTGCGGGAGGCGCTGGAGCGCGATCACAAGAAACTCGGCAAAGAACAGGAACTCTTTATGTTTGATGAGACGGCCCCCGGCATGCCATACTGGCTTCCGAGAGGCTGGAAGCTCTATCAGGCGCTCTTAAAGTACAGCCGCGAAGTGCAGGCGCGCCACGGCTACACAGAGATCTCTGCGCCGCTCGTCAACAACAAGAAGCTCTGGCTGATTTCGGGGCACTGGGCGCACTATATCAATAATATGTTCATGGTTCCAGGCGTCTCTGGCTGGCTTGCGGCTGATGCTGAGATTCCAGATCTGATTGAGAACCAAGCTGCGGAAAACAGCGAGAAAAAAACAGTCAAAATTCAGGCGGGCTCTGTGCTCTATAATCGCGAGAACCTCGACACGATGGCGGCAAAACCGATGAATTGCCCGAATGCTATGCTCACCTTCAAGCGGAAAAACCGCTCTTATAAAGAGCTTCCAATCCGCTATTCGGAGTATGATGTCCTGCACCGCAAGGAAAAGTCAGGGCAGATGAACGGTCTGTTCCGTGTTCAGGAATTCCGTCAGGACGACGATCACACTTTCGTCGCAGAAGATCAGATTGAGGCAGAGATCGCAGACATCATCTCGATTGCAGACGAGGTCTACTCGACCTTCGGTGTGACGTACCGCGCAGAGCTCTCGACCCGCCCGGACGATTTCATGGGTGACATTGAGGTCTGGAACCGCGCTGAGGCAGCTCTGAAAAAAATCCTCACTGACAAGTACGGCGAGGGTGGCTTTGAGATCAACGAGGGTGACGGCGCTTTCTACGGCCCGAAGATTGACCTGCAGATTAAGGATGCGCTCGGTCGAGAGTGGCAGTGCGGCACCATTCAGCTTGACTTCCAGCTCCCGCACAACTTTGGCCTGAGCTATCAGACCGCAGACGGCAGCACGGCAATGCCAGTCGTCATTCACCGCGCTATCTACGGCTCTCTGGAGCGCTTTATCGGCATTATCATTGAAAATTTCAAGGCATCGTTCCCGTTCTGGCTCTCGCCCTCACAGGTCGGTATTGTTCCGATCCGGGAAGAGCACAACGCTTATGCAAAGCGCGTTTTTGAACTCCTGCAGAAGAATGGCATCCGCGCCGAGGCCGATTACTCCGATCGCAACATGAAGGAGAAGATCAAGAACTACAAGCAGTTCAAGACGCCTTATATTCTCGTGCTAGGTGACAGAGAAACGGCAGA
>CALLVJ010000158.1 GCA_938010625.1 uncultured Stomatobaculum sp.
GAGGGCGGCGCAACCAGAATGGTCGGCTGGTAGCGCTCTAATTTCGCCATATTCTCTTCCATGTCGCGGATCATGTCGAAATAGCGAAAGCGGATTGCCCGCGAGTCAATGGTCTCATAGAGGTTATTATCCGCGCGGAGAAAAAAAGCGATACGGTGCCCCAAGAGATGCCCCCGCGGCAGAAACTTGGCGAGTACCGTGCCTGCCCAAAGCGCGCGCTCGGCATCGCTGATCAGAAACAATCCCCTTGCGCCGCTGGTGCCGGACGAAAGCCCAACTGAAATGCTGCCGAGTTTCTCCTGGAACTGCCGTTTCTTTTCGCCGTCCATCGCAATGGCCAGCGCCGTGTCGCGGTCAACGCCGACACAGTTCAATTCGTTGAAGTGCTCCATCATGAACTGCTTATTCATCTCGGGCAGCGCATAAAATTCCGCCATGCTGCGCACTTGAATCGCGCGAAAATACGGGGAGTGCACTCGCAGATAAGCCATTTGCCGAAGTACCATCTTCTCCTGATAGCGCCTCAGTTCCTCTCGCGTCCGAAAACGCCTCCCATAGCGCGCAGCGAGAAAATGCCGTATCACCTCAAGACGCCTCTCTCCCATCAGAGCAGCTCCTTTCGAAAACTTGTGTCATGGCTAAAACAAAGGCGTATGCCGTCTGCGCGCATTCGTTTCAACAACGCGTCATTTCTAAGATAGTCCGCCACATTGTCCTGCACAAGCTGCGCCGGAAGACGGAGCTCTGCTGCCCTGCCGACGAACGCCTCGCCCCAGCTTGCATCCGCCGCGAGAAACAGTTGATCGGCAATCAGACAGCCAAGCTGCCCCTTTGCGTGCCCGTCAAGCTGCATCAGTTTCAGGCTCCCGTCTCCAAATAAATCACAGTAACCGCCATATTGATTCCGCTCTGCGCCAAGCTGCGCCGCCGTCAGAATCCGGCAGTGCGCCGCAAACCAGGGCGGCAGAAGCTTCCGGAAAATCAGATCTTTCATCCTGCACTGCTGGTAGCGCCGGAACGCATCCGCCGAGAGCAAAATTTTTGCCCTTGGAAATGCCTTCACGCCGCCAATGTGATCCGGATGCAAATGCGACAGGATCAGATAGCGGACATCCGCGGGCGAAATACCATCCTGACGAAGTTGGCTCTGAATTTCATCCGCCGGATACACAAAGGTCGGATTCAGCGCGCGGTACAAGCTGCCTTTCCAGCCGAGCCGATAAATATCCCTGCTGTAACCTGTGTCAAACAGGATATGGCCGACTTTCTCATGCCGGATGAAAAAGACGCCCGTCGGAAAGCTGCGTCTCTCATGCGGCTGATGTCGAAAGACCGTGTGCAAATCGTTCACGCAATATCCACAGGCGTAGTACCTCACACTTTGAATACACTTTGCCATTGATTCTCATCCTCCCGGCAAGCAACTGCTGTGCCCCGACAGCTGCTAAAAGTGTCCCTCGGCCACACAAACAGTCTTTATAGATTCCGTTTGTGCCCGCGCACATATGCTGCATAATTCTGAATGCCCTCGCGGAGGCTGATCGCAGGCTCATAGCCGAGCTCCCGCTCTGCCGCCTCAATATTCAGTGTCTGACTGTAACCCAGCGTGCAGATGGTATAGCGCGTGAGCGGCGGTTCGCCCTGTAGGTGAAACTGCCGATACGTATTTTCCAACAGCCCCGCAAAGCAGTACATGGCAGCAAGCGGAATCCGCAGGTAGTGCGGCTTCTCGTGTAGTTTCCGAAACAGTTCCTCGAGAATTGCGCGAAACTCTTGTGGCTCGCCGGTCGTAATATTGTAGGTTCTGCCTGGCGCCATGTCACTCTCCAGGGCCAGGCGAAGAGCAAGCGCTGCATTCTCCACACAGGTGATGTCCACGAGATTGTGTCCGCCGCGAAACAACGGAATTCCAAATTTCCGGTTTGCTTTGATCAGGCGCGGGATAATGCTGCTGTCCCCAATGCCAAAGAGGCCGCGCGGTCTCACAATCACACAGGGTACTTTTGTCTGCGCCAGCAATATTTTTTCTGCGAGGATCTTGCTCTCAATGTAGTAATTCAGCTGGTTTGCGGGATTGTACTCTGTCTCTTTGATTGCATAACGGTCGCAGCGTCCTGCATAAATGCTCGGCGAGGAGACAAAGACGAGCCGCTTTCCCCCGGCAGCCGCACAGGCGCAGAGCACATTCCGGGTTCCACGCACATTTGTCTCCATGAAATCCGAGCGCCTGCCCCAGACCGTCGAAAGCGCGCCCGCGTG
>CALLVJ010000159.1 GCA_938010625.1 uncultured Stomatobaculum sp.
TCGCATACCTCTTTCCGGATCTCTCAGAGAGGAACTTCTCCACCTGCTCTGTCTCCTCCCCCAGGATCTTCGAGATCGCCGCAACCGTCGCGCTGTGATAGGGCTGCTCCGGATCCAGAATCTCCTTCGGATCCAAAATCATGGTATAGACCGCCTGGCTCGTCGCCAGCACCGTTCCGTTTCGATCCGTGATATCTCCCCTCCGGAAGGGGATGCTCTCCGAGCGGTAATGCGCCTGCCTCTGCGAGCGGATCATCCTCTGATAGTCCTGCCCGTTTCCGCGAATCGTCTGATAGATCGAAAAGGTGAGGTACAGAAAGAGAAGCAGGAAGAAAAGCAATATCAAAAAAAGCTTCTGCTGCATATAGAGCGGCAGAAGCTTTGGCTCCTGCCCGCTGTTCTCCTCAGTGCTTCGGGATTTCTTCATACTGCCTCACATAGCCTTGTTCCGTCCGATTGTAGTATTTGACCTGTCCCGGTTCCGGCTGTATCATGCCATAGCGGTTGATGGCCAAATCCCGGATGTGTTCCAGGTCTTCCTTCCGGTTCAGTTCCACCTGCAGCGCGTCGTTCACCTCTTTCTGTTCCTCAAACTTCCGCTGCATCTCACTGCGCGCCCGCTCTGCCTGCTGTACGCGCTTTTCGCTCTTCACATAGAAACTCAACAACATGCCGATGCAGACGGCGCCCGCTGCCAGCGCAAGCATCCACCGGAATATGCTGCCCGGAGAACGCTTCGGTTCTGGCGCCCGCTGCGGCTGTTTTCCAGGCAACTTTCCGGCTTTCTTTGGAGAATGCGGGCGTCTCTCTCTCTCTGGCTCAAGCTTCGGCGCTGCGCTTCCATAAGTATAAGGCTGATTCTTCACAGTGCGTCTCCTCTCTCAAACACCCGGAGTTTTGCGCTTCGGGCTCTCGGATTTGCCTCCACTTCCTCCGCAGTCGGCAGAATTGGCTTTCCGGTCACAACTCTGCCGCGGCTTTTTTTTCCGCAGACACAGACCGGAAAATCCGGCGGACAGGTGCAGGGCGAGGCATTCCGCCGGAACCCTTCCTTGACAATTCTATCCTCCAGCGAATGAAACGTGATAATCGAGAGATGCCCCCCCGGCTGTAAACGCAGTATCATCTTGTCAATGGCCTGCTCCAGGGCAGAGAGCTCGCCATTCAGGGCGATGCGAAGAGCCTGAAAAGTGCGCATTGCCGGATGTCCGCCCGTCTTCTGGAGCCGCAGCGGAATAACGCGTTTCACCAGAGCTGCGAGCTCTCCAGTCGTCGCAATCGGCTTCTTCTCGCGCTCCTTTGCAATGCGGCGCGCAATCTGGTTGGAAAAGCGGTCTTCTCCATAGACGCGGATGATACGGGCGAGTTCTGCTTCGCTCTCCTCGTTCACGAGATCCGCTGCTGTCCGCGTCTGTCGCCTGTCCATCCGCATGTCGAGCGGCGCGTCCTCCATATAGCTAAACCCCCGCTCTGCAGTGTCCAGCTGATAGGAGGAGACGCCGAGATCCAGATAAATGCCATTCACAAGCAAAATACCGAGGCTGTCGAGTACCTCCGGCAGATTCACATAGTTTTCGCGGACAATCGTCACCTTATTCCCAAAGAGTTTCAGCCGCTCCCCGGCCGCCTGGATGGCATCTGCATCCTGGTCAATGCCGATCAGTCTCCCGGTTTCGCCGAGCTTTTCCGCGACTAACAGCGCATGCCCGCCGCCGCCAAGGGTGCCGTCCACATAAACGCCGTCCGGCTGAATCTTCAAGCTGTCAATGATCTCCCGCGGGAGCACAGAAATATGATGAAACTCCAT
>CALLVJ010000160.1 GCA_938010625.1 uncultured Stomatobaculum sp.
GCCGGTGTGTTTGGATCGGAAGACAGATGATACGGAGATTCCGGCAGGGCTCTTTTTGTTTGACCTCGGGAAAGACGATGCCCATATGACTGCGGAAGAGACTCAGCTTGCGACCGAGAACAAGTACCAAGCGTTCAAAGCCCCGGCAGCGAATTTACACCGGCTGCTGAAATCTGCGAAAAAGCTGTCTCAAGGTCTGTATGTCCGAGCGCATGAAGATTGCAATCTTGTCATTGCTGTCTTGGAAGGGGACGATATTTTAAAGGCCGAAAAAGTTCTGCCCTTGCTGTATGCCGAGGCGTTGAAGCCGATTTCAAACAAGAGATACATTTTGGTCAGTTATTATGCTCATTTGGATGAGGATAAGTTTCGCAATCAGCTTTCCACGGTCCTAAAGGTGCGGGCGATGGAAAATTTCTGCGCGGTGCTTCTTTATTCGGACACAAAAAATGTTTGCTACCAGACAGGAAAGGCGAAAAATCCGCAGGAGCTGAGAGCCGTCCGCGGGATATACGGAATTGACCTCGCTAGAACAAGCGGTCCTGAAGCAATCTGGAGGAATAAGGAAGGCTGCAAAGCCGCATGGAGAGAGAACTTTGAGCGGCTCATCGCTTATAGCAACCAAAGTTTAAGCAAATCGTAACGGAAACTTACTTTGCTTTCGAAGCCAAAAGAGGGACAATTTATTTGCGCCTGTCTCAAAGTAAACTCAGGTTCATTCTGGGCAGTAAGCTCATCGGCGTTTATATCCACAGTTCGGTGGCGCAGAATGCCTTTCGCGGGGAGCTCCGTTTCAAGGAAGAGGGCTTACAGCGGACGTTGTCTGAATTTCCGGCCTTTGATACGTTTTTTCAGAGGATACTGCTGAAATTTTAGGCGGGTACCGTGCACTTAGACGAAGCGCAGATGAAAACGGCAGAGTGCTTTAAGGCAGAGATGCCTGAAAAACGAGCGAAAGAACTGACTGTAATAGACTGAAACTCATTGGCAGAGAAGGAGGTAAGTCATGAAACATTTCCGGAAAAAGAGTCTTGCGACGCTCACAGCGCTGGCATTGTCCGTGTCCTCGCTTGTGGCCTGTGCACCGACGGCTGCGCTCAAGACGGTGGAAGCCGAGTATCCCGCGCCGATTGCGGAGGGCAAGACGGCAGAAACCTTTGCGGAGAGCGATGAGCATTGGGACTGGTTGGATTCTTACCGCGAGAAAGCCGCAGTATCTGTGGCCTATCAGGCGCAGCTGCGCAATTACGATCAGGATTTGCTGCCAAAGCTCCTGATCGCGGAGGATGAAAATACGGTCTGCTCGCCGCTCAACATTTATATTGCCCTCGCAATGCTATCGGAGATTTCAGACGGCAATACCAGACAGCAGATTCTGGATGTACTGCAGGTATCTGATATGGAAACTCTGCGTCAGGAGACAGCTGCGCTCTGGAACAGCAATTATGCCGATACGCCAATCCTGAAAAGTCTTCTCGCGGATTCGCTCTGGTTGAAGAACACATTGAACTACAATGAAGCTACGCTTTCACGCCTGGCAAAAGATTATTACGCCTCTTCGTTTCGCGGCACACCGGGCTCTCCGGAAATGGATCAGGCGCTGCAGCAGTGGATAAATCGGAACACAGGCGGTCTGCTGTCTGAATATGTGCAGAATCTGAAACTGGATTCAGAGACTGCGTTAGCCCTTGTCTCCACGATTTATTATAGAGCAGCCTGGGGACAGAAATTTTATGCGGACAGCAATACGAAAGAGATCTTCCACGGGGCAAAGGGCGATACAACCGTGGAGATGATGCACCAGTCCGACACCATGAGTATTTACCAGGACGATGCCTTTACTGCGCTGTGCCTGCCGCTGAAAGACAGTGGTTCTATGTACTTTTATCTCCCGAAAGAGGGAACGGACATGAATCAGCTGATTCAGAATGCGGATATCTTTGCAGTGCTCACAAAGGACAATGCTGCGCGCTGGAGCACACCGCTGGTCAATTTGTCTCTGCCGAAGTTCAAGGTTTCCTGTCGCACAGATCTGCTGAACACGCTTGCAGCGCTTGGAATTACGGATGCCATGGATTCTGCAAGGGCAAATTTTGTACCGCTTACGAAGGAGAAAAATAACTTGTTTCTCGGCGCAGCTGAGCACGCTGCTATGGTGGAGGTTGATGAGAATGGTGTAACCGGCGCTGCCTATACAGAGCTTGCAGTGACAGAGAGCGCGATGCAAATCCAGAATACGATGGAACTGAAGTTTGACAGACCGTTCCTCTTTCTCATCACCGGGCAGGACGGTTCTGTCCTATTTTCCGGAGCAGTGCGAAATATCGAATAAGGGATGAAGACGATATCATTCAATCCATCAGAGGAGATCGTAAAAAAATGATATTTAGCAATTTTCAATAGATGATCGAAGGCCGGAGAGTGTGATTGTATGAGAATAGAACATGTCGCGATGTATGTCTGCGATCTGGAGAAGGCAAGAGAGTTTTTTGTCCGCTTTTTGGACGGAAAGTCGAATGCGGGATACTATAATGAAAAGACGGGATTTCGTTCTTACTTTATTTCCTTTGAGGATGGAGCGCGCCTGGAGCTGATGAACAGACCCGAGATAGGGCTTCGGGCGAAATCGCCTGACTACACAGGGTATGCGCACATTGCGTTTTCGGTTGGAAGCAGAGAAGCGGTGGATGCCCTGTCCAGGCGCCTTTGCGACGCGGGGTATGAGTTTCTCAGCGGTCCGAGGATTACAGGGGATGGGTATTATGAAGCCTGTATTCTGGGGATTGAGGGAAATCAGATTGAAATTACAACGTAAAAGGGATCGGCGTGATCCGTAACATAGAATACGGGTTTTTAAGGTTGCCAGCGCATGAAAGTCATGGAGGATAGAGGTGTGATAGTGAAGATAATAATGGCAAGGGTTTTTTTGTTTATGCTTTTGCTGGCAGGCTGTGGCACCAGAACTAGCAGTGGGGGCGAATTAGAAGTGACAGTTTCTTCCGGAAATACCAGTGAGAGCACAATCGCTTCGCGCGTGCAGATAGACTATGGAGCGTCTGATTTATATACGAAAGAGGATATGAATGCAGCGATAGAATTGATTCTGCAGGAGTTCAATACGTGGGATGGATGTGAGATGCAGAGCATTTCTTATTCGTCTGATGATGAATGTAGTGAATACAATATCAAATGGATGAATGACATGGAAAAAGAGACTGAGGCAAAAGAAACTTTTACGCAGTGCATTATGTTCAAGAGCAATTTTCATTCGCCGATAGAAGGCGGCGGTGCATGGTGTGCTGATGAAGACTATACTGACTGGCATTGGTGGTTAGCGCGTTCAGAGGGTAGCGCGTGGAAGCTGATGACTTGGGGATATTAAAAGATGAAAAAAGCAATACGGCAGTGATAGGACTGTCAGAATTTTTGCGTAGGGGATGGGATTGGCGATGGAGAAGAAAAGAAAGGTTCTGCTGCTCGGGCATGCTGTTTTGCTGCTGTTTGAACTGTTTGTCGTGGCTCATGCTTTCTGGGAGGAGGGGTGGGCAACACTTCGCTTTTATACTACGGACTCAAATTTTCTCTGTGGCATAGCATCCTGCTGGTATCTTTTTTCTTTTTCCCGAAACGAAGAGCGGGACAACGGGAATGTGACTGGTCAGTATGCCATGGTCGCTCTCCTGCGGTTCATCGCCACGAGCTGTCTGCTGGTAACTTTTACAGTGGTTCTTTTGGTTCTGGGGCCAGAAAATGGTTTTGCGCATGAGTTTCTGGATGGGACGCGCGCGTTCAGTCATTTGATTTGTCCGCTGTTATCGTTGGCTCTGTTTGCACTGGGAGATGTGCGGGCGCCGTACAGATGGATTGTTGCAGCACTTTTCACGACGATACTGTATGCGATTCCGCTTATTCTGCTGAATGCTGTTGGCCTCGTCTCAGGTCCCTACAGTTTTTTGAAAATAAGGGAGCAAAGTGTTTCGACCACTGTGTTCTGGATTTTGATCATTTTATGCGGAAATAGTTTTCTCGCGTGGGGGGCAATCAGTCTTCAAAGGCGGCTCAGGAGTTGAAATAGAAGAGAAAGTTCTTTGCGCACAGCGATTGACGCTCCTCCGTGCAGCGTGCTATCATGAGTTGCAGTTTTGGAGGTTTCTGTAAGAAATGGAGGGGTCATGAGTTTCATTCAGGGTTTGGGCGCCAATGCGGTGTTCATGATTTTTCTGACGTTAGTGTGTGGCTACGCATTTGGTCGGATTAATTTTGCAGGTGTGAAGTTTGGTACTTCCGGCGTATTGGTTATGGCGCTCATTTTTGGCGCATTGGGCATGGAGGTTCCGGCGATTATCGGAACTGCAGGTCTGGCATTGTTCCTTAGCTGTGTCGGGCTCTCAGCAGGTCCTTCGTTCGTCACGAATCTGAAAGCAAACTTCTGGGGATTTATTGCGACGACTGTTGCGATTCTGGTCGCTGCAGGCGGCACGGTCATTATGGCAGTCAAGCTCTTTAAGCTGCCGGTTGACCTCGCACTCGGCGTTATGGCAGGCGCGATGACCTGCACCGCAAGCCTTGCGACCACCAAGGAGCTCTTTGGCGATAAGTCTGCAGCTGGTGTCGGCTATGGCCTTGCCTATGTATTCGGTATCATTTCTGTCGTGATGTTTGTACAGCTGGTGCCGAAGTTCTTAAAGGCAGATGTCGATGCGGAAAATGCAAAGCTGCCGGATGCACCGGTCTCGAAGAGCGAGGGCGACAAGTCGCTGCTCACGGTCGACGGCCCGGGCGTATTCGTGGTCTGCGTTGCGATTGCCCTCGGCGCATTGATCGGTGCCATCAAGGTTCCGCTCGGCGGCGGCACGACCTTCTCGCTCGGCACGGGTGGCGGTGCGATCATTGCCGGTATTTTTGTCTCGGCGATTGGACGTTGCGGAAAACTCAAGCTGACCGCACCGAAGTCCACGCTGATGCCGCTCCGCGATCTCGGCATTGCGTGGTTCCTCCTGCAAAACGGCGCGGGCGCAGGTCCTAAGTTTGTTTCAACCCTGCAGAAATATGGCATCATGCTGTTCTTAGTCGGCGCATTCATGAGCGTGGTCGCGATCCTCTTTGCCTATGTGGTTGCAAGGTATCTCTGCAAGATGCCGCTCTTTGGCGCGCTCGGCGCAACGACCGGTGCCATGACATCGGCGCCGTCCTTAAATGCGTTGATTACCGTGACGGGCAATGACAAGGTGGCTTCCTTCTATGCTGCTTGCCAGCCGGTTGCGACGGTGGGACTTGTGATTCTGCCGAAGCTGCTTGTGATGATGCTCGGAGGCTGAGTTTACCGGGCGAGAGTGCAAAACAGAAACTTGAAACCGCTGTTTCGTGAAAACGGGACAGCGGTTTTTTGCGCGGATTCGCCTTGACAGGCTCTGCGGCATGCCGGAAAATAGGGGCAGGAAGTGACAGAGAGGAGCTTGGCCATGCTCCAAATCAAGAAGCTTACCATAGAACACCGGCGCGATTTGCGTGTCATTTTGGAGAACTTTAACCTGGCGCTGCATACCGGCGAAAAGGCAATCATTATTGGGAAAGAGGGAAACGGGAGATCGATCCTGCTCAAGTGGATTTTCGACCCGGCGCTCGCGGCGCGATTTCGCCTGTCACCGGATTTCTTTTACGGGGAACAGCACATGGACACGCTCTCCGGGGGCTGTTATCAGCATCTCCCACGACAGAAAGTATATCGACAAGGTCTGCACGCGTGTGTTGCGTCTGACAGAAACGGGACCGGTCTCTGCGCCTGAATTCGGCAAACAGGATTAAACAAGTTTTCAGAAGCAGTTGAACAGCGCGCGGGAGATGCTGGCAATCCACTATGTGCGGAATACGGACATGAGCACAGCCGATATTGCCTTTCTGCTCGGCTACGCAGAGCTCTGAATTCCTTTCTCCGTGCGTTTACCGTCTGGACCGGAAAAACGCTCACGGAATATCGACGGCAGTACAGACGAGACAAAGCATGAGATCACCGATATCTGAAAGACAGAGAAGAGGAGCCCTGCGCTCCTCTTTTTTATCTGTGCCTGTAGGGCTAAGTACCGTGTACTTTATGCCGGAGAAATGTGGCTTGGAGATAGAGGGGATAGGCAGGAAAAGACAGGATGCGGTATAATCAAAGCAAGCGCAAAAGAGACATGAAAAAAAAGAAAGAAGGTTTTATGGCACGTTATATTGCCTTTGATGTGGAGACACCGAACCGTTTCAGCGACCGCATGAGTGCCATCGGTATTTCTGTGATTGAAAACGGCGTCGTGGCGGCTTCCTACTATAGTCTTGTAAACCCGGAAACACACTTCGACTATTTTAATGTGCAGCTCACCGGTATCAGCGCGGAGAGTGTGCGGCACGCGCCGACCTTTCCCAAGGTTTGGAAGGAGATTGCGCCGCTCATGGAGAGCGGGCTTCTGGTCGCGCACAACGCTGTGTTTGATATGGGCGTACTTCAGAAATGCCTGACAGCTTACGGAATCGCGTGGAAGCCCGAGGTTCCCTATCTCTGCACGGTGCAGATGGGAAAGCGCCTTTTGCCCGGCATGAGCCACAAGTTAAACGTGCTCTGCGAATACTACGGCATTGCGCTGGACCACCACAAGGCGGACAGCGACAGCCGCGCCTGCGCGGAGATTTTACTGCGCTATCTGGAGAGCGGTGCCGACATCCGTCCCTTTATACGGAGCTGCGCAATTGCGCGTTGACGCGGCGCCGAAAACGCTCTATCCAAGCCGGCGGTTGCAAGATGAAAGTCGGAACAAGGAGAAGCCGTAGCTGTGGCCAAAGCCGGAATCAAGTATCATGATAAAAGAGATAGCAGGAAGAAAAATAAAAGAGATAGCAGGAAGAAAACGGCAGGAGCAAAGCGGTCAACGGACAACAAAACACGGTGCGCAGGAAACAGCAAGCGAGGAGAATTGACAGCGACAGAGGAGGAAGGCATGGACGGCAAGATCTATGGGTTGAGCGCCGAGGGCGACCGCGGACAGCAAAACAAGTATTCCGGAGGTGCGACATGATTGCAAGATACCGCCCCGCCATTAAGCCGCCTTTCAGCCTGCACGACAGAATCGTACAGGAAATTGCGGATGCGGGGACTTCTGTGTGCCTCTTTTTTGAGGAGGGAAGTCTCACGATTGAGGATGTAGACCCGGATTTTGTGGCGGTTCTTTTGTTGCGCCCGGAGAAAGAGCGCGGAGCGTTTGAAGGGAAGCGGATGTCGCTCAAGCACTTTTTGGAGCGCCATACCGAATACAGCTTTGAACTGGTTGACGAGCTATACGGAGACCACACGCTCACCTACAGCGGGTACCTGAATTTGCCGGACGATGAGAGTCTGATTGAGATGTCCTTGGAAGTCTACTATAGCGGCGAGCTGGTCTATGATACGGAGAGCTGAAGGAAAAGTAAAGCCATGCGCAAAGAAGAATACAAGGAAAACGGTCGGGACAGTTAGCAGGAGGAAGAGTATGCGCCTCGTTGAAATCGGAGACAAGAAAAAAGCTGCCGCGAGAACACGAGCGGCGGCAAAAAATGCGCTATCGGAATGCGAAAATACAGGCGGAATACCGCTTAACCATGTGAAGGGGGATTGTGGGAGATGAATCCGGAAGAACGGGCGGAAAATTGGTTTCGGAATATACCGGGGGAAGAGAAAATTCCCATGGAGAAGAAGATTGAACTCTGCGGGCGGGTGACGATTCCCATCATAGTGATCTGTCTCGGAATCTTTATCGCGGAGTTTTCGCTGCTTCGTTTCTTCGGCGGAACACTCATTGACCGCGTGGCAGACTTTGTCAACGGAATGGCGCGCGCAAAGGGCAGAGTACACTACACAACAATCGCGCTCGCCGGTGTAATCATGATGTTTCCGTTTGCTGTTTTGCCGGTTGCCGCGAGTACGCTTTACCGGCGAAGCTGGCTGCGTAAACAGGCGGAGAAATGGCTGTCCGAACATACGCAGAACGAGAACTGAAAAACAGGTAATCAAAAGCGGCGGGTGCA
>CALLVJ010000161.1 GCA_938010625.1 uncultured Stomatobaculum sp.
GCTGAAAAATTGCGATGCCGGAGAACCCCTCTTTGGTGAGTTGAAGTTCTCCCTGCTCCTCAGCGCGCGCCTGTCCGTCGACAAGGAGTGTGAGCTTTGTCAGTGCCCGCACGCCCTGGGCTGCGCGGAAAAAGGAATTTTCGCGCTCGGTGGATCGAAGCGGGCAGAGTGCCGGGCGCGGCGGGATTATCTTTAGTCCCAGCTCTTTTGCATACTGGAAACCGCTTCCGTCAGAGCCCGTCTTTTTGAGCGCACTGCCGCCGAGCGCCAGAATCACACGGTCTGCGCGCTCAGTTCCCTGTTCTGTTTTGACCAGAAACCCGCCCTGTGCCGCTCTCCGGATGCCGAGAACGCGGACACCTGTCCGCATGTGCACTTTCTCTTCGGCCAGTGCGGCGCGGAGCGCATTCAGGACAGCAGCCGCCTGCTCTGCATGCGGATAAATCCAGCCGCCGTGGCGCACAAGAGGCGGAATTCCGAGTTCTTCTAAAAAGCCGATGACTGCCTCTGGCGGCCAGCGCTTTACCACTTGCTGCACGAAGGCAGGCAGATCCGTGTCATACCGTGCAGCGTCGAGTTCCAGGTTGGTATAATTGCACTTTCCGTTGCCGGTCAGCAGTAATTTTTTCCCGACGCGGTCGTTCTGCTCAAGGAGCAAAACCTCTGCGCCTTTTCCTGCAGCGGCGATCGCCGCTGTCATCCCTGCGGGACCGCCGCCGAGCACCAGAACCTTCATGACCCTCTCCTATTCTTTTACAGCAGATGCAGACGGCGCGCAAGGCGGCAGAGACTTTCTCCATTCGGGAAGCGCAGCAGTTCCTCCTCTCGGACTGCACCTGTCAGCAACAGCAGCGCGCCGTAAACTGCGACAGCGAGAAAAATCGGCACCAGCGTATAGAGCGCGACGCGCCCTGTGAAGCGCTTCAAAAAAATCTTGGCACCAGCCGTCACGAGCCCCATCAGCACTGCGCAAAAAGCGGGCAAAAAGAAACTTCTGCGAATCTCCTGCCGATAGTGAAGCAGTGTTCTTAAGCTTCCGGCATTCAAAATGCACATGCTGAGTGCAAAGACCATATCTGCAATCACGACGCCGACAATGCCGAGCTCAAAAATGCGGAGCAGGACTTCGAGCGTCAGCACATGAATCCCGAGAGACAGCGCCGCGTGCATGACCGGCACCTGCATGTGGTTGGTCCCCTGCAAAATCGCATTGCTGACTGTGGAGAGCGAGTAGAGCACCACGCTCACACAGCCAAGCTGCATGATGTGCACGGCGAGCTCGCTCTTTCCAAAGAGGAGCGGAATCAGCGGATCTGCCATCACGCCCAGTCCGACTGCCGCCGGAATCGCGACTATCATCGAGAAACGGATGGCAAGCGTAATATTCCACCGGACTTCTCTGCCCCGGTTTGCGCCGACCGCGCGGCTCAGTGCAGGCACGAGCGCAGAGCCAAGGGAATTGGCAATCATAATCGGAACATTTAACAAGAGCTTGTATTTGCCGGTGTAGACGCCATACTGCCTTGCAATTTCATTCTGATGTCCGAGGTCATACATGGCCTGTCCAAAGAGCGCATTGTCCAGAATGCCGCTCACATTATAAATCGCCGTCGAGAGAATGACCGGAACCACGGTGAGCACGAGAAGACGTGTGATCTCCTCATAACTCTCCTCCCGGTGCTGTACATCCAGGTGTACTTTGCGCGCTCTCCACCTGCCAGTCAGCAGAAATAAAAAGACAAAGAGCAACAGCGCTGAGGCTGCACCAACGCCGGTGCCAATGGTGCCGCCGGTTGCGCCGTACGCACGGGCAATCGAAGCCGCTTTGCCCTGGTGAACGGCCCACTTCATCAGAAAAAATGCCGCGCCCACGCTGACCAGCGCATTCAAAATCTGCTCAATGATCTGCGACAAAGCAGTCGGCACCATGGTGGACTGTCCCTGCCAGTAGCCGCGGCACACACCGAGGTAGGACACAATCCACACGGTCGGCGCAAGCGCGCGGAGGGGATAAGCCGCCTCAGGAAGCCGTAAGAGCGAACCGGCGAGCCAGTTAGCCCCAAAGAAAATAGCCGCAAAGCCAAGCCCTCCAACCACCGTCGCATAGAGCAGGGAAGCGCGCAGAATGCGCTCGGCATTCCGGTAATGTTTCGCGCCGACCCGCGCGGAAATCAGCTTGGAGACCGCAAGCGGCAAGCTATAGGACGAGAGCAGCAGGATAATCGCATAGATATTAAATGCTGCCGCATAATAGCCATTGCCCTCATCGCCAATGATCCTAGTCAGCGGCATGCGATACACAAGCCCAATCAGACTGGAAATGACGCCAGAGGCCGCATAAATGGAACCCTGCGCCAAAAAGCCGCCGGATTTTCGCCGCTTTCTGGCTGCCATGCTGCTCGTTCTTCTCTCTTCCATACTGCCCCTCAGCGCCGGTAGCCGAGTCCGTCGAGAATGTCTCTCTGCCTGGACTCCATGCAAAGGCGTTCCTCTTCCTCCATATGATCGTAGCCCATCAGGTGCAACATGCTGTGGGCAAGCAAAAAGGCAAGTTCCCGCGTCTCACTGTGACCATAGTCCGCCGCCTGGGATTTTACGCGGCGCACATTGATCACGATATCGCCGAGCGGCACCTCACCGGTGTCCGGATTTCTGTCCTCTTCGCCGATCTCCGGAAATACACCTGGCGCTTCAAATTCAAGCATCGGGAACGAGAGCACATCTGTCTCGCGGTCAATGTTCCGAAAGTCCCGATTTAATGTGCGAATGGCTGCATCGTCCACAAAACTGAGCGAGACTTCGGCCGCAAACGGGCAATGCTCGGCCGCGAGACAGCCCGCGACAACTTTTTCCGC
>CALLVJ010000162.1 GCA_938010625.1 uncultured Stomatobaculum sp.
GCTCGCCGGAATCTCCTGCGCACTGTGGTCATAGAGTGTCTTGTCAAAGTCAAAGGCTACCATCTTTTTCATAGAAAAAATCCTTTACTGCGCTGACACATGTGCAATTATACCATGTGTTTCTTCAAAAAAACAGAGATGCGCCCGCAAACTTAGCTATCGCAAATTGAGATAACCGCGCAGAGGCTGCCACTTGTAACAAAAAAACAGGAGATTCTGAAATCTCCTGTTTGGTCAGCTCGGGGCGACAGGATTTGAACCTGCGACCTCACGGCCCCCAGCCGTGCGCTCTAGCCAAACTGAGCCACGCCCCGCAACACGCATTTCATTATAGCAGAGCGGGCTCAAAAAGCAAGGCGTTTTTGTTATGGGTGAAGTACCTGGTAGTCCGCTACATCATAGTAGCCTGCCGGATCTGCCTCTTCTCCAAACCACACAAAGGCATAGCTGCCGTCAATGCCGACCCCCATGGTCTTCAAGTCTGACCACATGCCCTGTGTCGTCATGACCGCATTGTGACCCGAAGAGTGCTTCCACAAGTCCACCGCTGTTTCCGGTGTGATGCTGCCACCACCTGACCAAGCCGAATTCTCGTATCCATTGCCCTGGTAGGAAGTCAGCTCTCTCGGTTTACTCCACATGAAAGACGCATACATGTGATCGTCGGTGTAGACAACTGGCGTCCAGTTGCCGTGCGAGGACCAGCTGTGCAAATTGCCTTCTATGCCTCTTACATCCACCTGATGTTCCGGGTGATAAGCGTTGGAATCCGCCACATGCGTTCTGGCAACCGTCGTCAATGATTTGGAGAAGGATAATTTTTGCAGGCCAAGGCTCTCGCGGTAAGCATTGATCTCATAGTAGAGCTTTGCCTCTTTCTCACTGAGCCCCTGTGCCCGCAGTGCCACAATAACTCTCGTCTCTTCGCTCGCAACCTGAGACGCCTCGGCAGCTGTACTCGAAAGATTGTCACTCTCCTGTCCCTGTGTCGAAGCTGTCACGCTCGTATCTGCAGTACTTCCACTGTCGGATCCGCCGCCCGAAGCACTGCCGGAGCCACCGCGTCTTCTGCCGGAGCCACCGCTCCTTCCACTGCTTCTACTACCGCCGCTGCTCGCTCGTTTCACAGGCTCGCTCTCCACGACCGGGTGGCGCCGACCCTCGACCCACTTGCCGCTCGCATCCACATAGTAGCCATCCGGCGTCCAGCTGCTTGCGAGCATCGCGCCGTCTGCGCCGACATAGTAGTTGCCGATCCAGTGATTTTCTGCCATGTAGCCGACAGCATCAAAATAATACCACTTGCCATTGATGAGCCGCCATGTATTAGTCGGATAGGTGCCATTTGCCTCTTCATACCACCAGCCGCGGTCATTCCGCTTCCATTGCGCGCCGTCTGCGAGCACCGGAACTGCCAGTGCGACAGAAACTGCTGCAAAAGATACGGCGCACAAAAGTTTCCTCCATACTTTCATAAACACCTCCACTGAAAACACAATGCCACGTATTTCAAATACAGTCTAACATGTATTCTCTGATAAGTCCAAGAACAGATACCCGTTTTTATTTTCTCTTGCGCAGCTCTTCGCCTGAACAGGCTTTCTGACCTGACTGTTCAGCTGTCTCAAAGACAAACAAATCATTATCCTATAGCGCAAAAAAAGAGCTGTTCTACCCGCGAAGGGAAAACAACTCTTTCTGACAGATTCCTCTGCACTTACAGGTGCATAAACTCCAGCAAAAGAAGCCACGCGAGACCATAATAAGTCACAACGCCGACCAGGTCGGTGATGGTCGTGATCAGCGGACCGGAGGCCGCTGCCGGGTCTACATGGATGTGCTTGAAAAAAATGGGAACAACTGTGCCGACCAAACTTGAAATCAGCATGGCGACGATGAGAGAGATGCCGATGCAGCCGGAAATCGCGAAGCCGTAGTGAACCGGCATGCCCTTGACAAACGCAATGTAAACACCGACGCCAACAAAGGCGAGTATGCCGAGGACAGCGCCGTTCAACGTTCCGACATTGACCTCTTTTACGATCAGTTTCAGCTTCTGCCTGGGTGTAAGCTGGTCGTCCATCAGCGCGCGGATTGTGACTGCAAGAGACTGGGTGCCGACATTTCCTGCCATGTCGAGAATCAGAGACTGGAATGCCATGACGATTGTGAGACGCGCCACGACACTCTCGAACAGACCTACCACAGTCGAGACAACCATGCCGAGACCGAGGAGCAGTACCAGCCAGGGCAGGCGCTTTCTGACGCTCTGCTGCAGCGGCTCATTTAAGTCTTCCTCCGCGGAGAGACCTGCCAACTTTGCATAGTCCTCTCCCATCTCATCGCCGACCACTTCCGCAATTTCCTGCGAGGTGATGGCGCCGAGAATGTGATTGTCGGAGGAGAGCACCGGAATACTTTCCTCCGAATAATCGCGAATAATCCAGAGACAGTCTTCAATGCGCTCATCGGCATAGACATAGGGAAACTGCGTCATAATAATATCCGAGAGTTCCGTGTCCCTGCGGGCAATGATCAAATCTTTCAGGTTGATCGCGCCATAGAAAACGCCCTGCGGATCCAGCACATAAATCACGGAGATATTGTCGTGCTCCTCCGCCTGCTCCACAAGCGATTTCATGCCCTCGCGCACAGTCATATTGCTGAGCAGCCAGACATAGTTCGTCGTCATGCGGCTTGCAATCAAATCCTCATCGAACGAAGCCAGGCTCTGCAGCTTTGCTCTTGCAGCAGAGTCCATGAGCTCCAGCCACTCTTTCTTCTTGTCGGAATCGCTCTCCTTCATAAGGTCAACAGCGACATCCGGCTCCATCTTTGCAAGCACACTCGCCGCACGATGCAGGCTCATCTCTTCCAGATACTGATCGGCCTCGTCACAGTGCTCCAACACTTCCGCAAGATCTTCATCGCTCTCCAGGCGATAAAAGCGCTCTCTCTCCTCGACGGTAATCTGATCCAGCGCTGCCGCGAGATCGCCCGCGTGGTATTCGTCGAGCTCATCGCGCATAATTTTCGGCGATTTTCGCCCGCGGAGAATCTCCAGGATTTCCTGCTGGATTTCTTCACGGGTCTTCATGCCCTTATCTCCCATACTCTCTCCTCTCTGTTCTTCTAAGCTGCGGCTGCAGCTCGTTGACTGGTTGCGCACTGACAGTCAAACCGGAGGCGCGGCGAACAGGAGAGAGCGGCACAAAGCCTCTCCCTACTTTTGAAAATTCAAAAGGATCCCAGGATATTCCGCGGAGCAAATCCCGGCGCACACCCTGTCCGCTGCGATCTTACTTCGCCCTCCACCATCACTGTCACTCATCCCGGTCACCTCCTTTTCTTCTCTGTAAAAGATATGCACTGAAACTATAACATTCCAGCTTTTTCATTTCAAGAAAAAGCTGGTATGCCCTCCGGAAAAAACAATCTTCCAAAGCCCAGTTCTGCAAGAGAAAAGCCAGTTCCGCAGTATCTTCGCAGAAGGTCCTATGCTATGATACTTTACACGAACAAAAAGGGGGAAGATCTCAATGGAACTCGACAAAAAACGCACAGAACAAAAAGCGCTGCTCTCGCAGCTTCTCGGTGCAACTATCGGCGCACTGATCTATGCCGCTGCAACGAACTGGTTCATAGTCCCGGCAAAGCTCTACTCCGGCGGTCTCTTTGGTGTCTGCCAGCTGATCCGCACCGGTCTGGTCTCGCTCTTGCATCTGAATATGGGAAAATTTGATATCGCCGGCATCATCTACTACTGCATCAACTTCCCGGTACTGCTGGTTTCGATGCGTGCCATCGGAAAAAAGTTTTTCTGGAAGACCTTATTCACCACAACTCTGATCTCTTTCTTTCTCTCCATCATCCCAGTCGTCCATGTGATGGATGACATGCTCTCGACCTGCATTGTAGGCGGCCTGGTCTCCGGCTTTGGTCTCGGCGTCATGCTCCGGAACGGTGCCTCCGCAGGCGGCATGGATGTGATTGCCCTCCTGCTGATCAAGTGGAAAAAGGATTTCAGTGTTGCAAAAGTCGGCATCGGCGTCAACGTCGTGCTGTACGGCATCTGTCTTTTTCTCTTCAACGCGCAGGTTGTCATCTACTCTCTGATCTGCACGGCAGTCTGCACCGTCGCCGAGGACAGAATGCACACCCAGAATATCAATGTCCTGGTCACAATTATCACGAAGAGTCCAGAACCCGCGCTCGAGAATGCAATCTTAAAGCAACTGGTTCGCGGCGTCACCACCTGGCACGCCCATGGCGCCTATACGAATGAAGACACCCGCGTCCTCTACTGCGCCGTCTCTAAGTACGAAGTCCGGCAGTTAAAATCCATCATCTACAGCGTTGATCCACAGGCTTTTGTGGTGATCAACGAAAAAGTCAGCATTGAGGGGCATTTTATCAAGCGCCTGTAAGAACAGAGATTCGCGGTTAAAGGAATACGCCCAAAGAGGCGCTGTGCATTCGCACAGCGCCTCTCTCATTCTTTGATATCATGGCTCAGATGCAGTTTTGCGCGTCACTGCCTGATACGCACCACTGTCCTTCACTGCTTTTACTACTCTTCTCTCTTCTTCGCGATCGCGAAGCCTGATAACAGCAGAGCAACTGCCATCCCAGCCAGGTTCAGCGCAAACGGTGCCTCGC
>CALLVJ010000163.1 GCA_938010625.1 uncultured Stomatobaculum sp.
AATTTTCTCGATAACATTATACAACATAAAGCGCGAAAACAGAATGCTCAACCAGTGGTATTTCTTCTATAGATAGCTGCTATCGGCCTGGAAAATTTCCGCTTTACATACTTGCATGCTAGACTATATTGGTAAATATGCACAAGTTGGGGTGGCAACAAAAAACAGAACAGGGGGATTCGCAATATGGTTATGCAGATTTTGGACGCGATAGACAGCTTTCTGTACTATCCGGTCTTGCTGATTGTCATGGCGGCAGCGGGACTTTATTTCACAATTCGCATGGGTTTTGTGCAGGTGCGTATGTTACCAGAGGGACTGCGGGTGATGCGGGCAAAGCCGATGGATGGAAACGGCACTTCGCCGTTCCAGGCGCTGATGATCAGCACGGCGAGTTGCGTCGGCACCGGAAATATCATCGGTGTCTCGACGGCTATCTGCCTCGGGGGAGCGGGCGCTGCATTCTGGATGACGCTGATGGCGCTGATTGGCTGTGCGTCTTCATTTACCGAGTGCACACTCGCGCAGGTCTATAAAAAGAAAGCAGCGGATGGCACGAGCTACGGCGGTCCGGCATACTATATTGAGGACGCCTTAAAGAACAAAGGGTTCGCGATGATTTTTGTTATTTTCCTGCTGCTCACCTATTCCTGTGGCTTCAATTTGCTTTGCTCTTACAACACGCAGTCTACGTTCCAGACCTATGGTTTCTACCAGGCAAACCCAAAGATGGCGGCAATGGTAATTGGCGCAGTGCTCGCAGTTCTGGTTGGCATCTGCGTGATGGGCGGCGGCAAGCGGATTGAAAAAACTGTGGCATTTATTGTGCCATTCATGGGCATTGCCTATGTGCTGGTCACAATTTTGGTGCTGGTGCTGAACGCAGGCAGAATTCCGGCAGTCTTTGGCCGCATTTTCACCGATGCGTTCAACTTCCGCGCAATTTTCGGCGGCATCGCGGGTTCCTGCCTGGTCTACGGCATTAAGCGTGGTCTCTACTCCAATGAGGCCGGCGTTGGTTCTGCGCCGAATGCGGCGGCAGCGGCAGTGGTTTCACATCCGGCAAAGCAGGGACTTGTGCAGATGCTCTCGGTCTATATTGATACGATTATCCTCTGCAACGCGACGGCGCTCATGTGCTTGGTCTCCGGCGTGGAGCCGACTGCGGAGCTCGCGGGCGCGCCGTGGGTGCAGGCTTCGCTCCATGCCGTGCTCGGACACTTTGGACCGTTCTTCATCACAGTTGCAATGCTGCTCTTTTCGTTTACAACACTGGTCGGAAATCTCTACTACTGCGACAATGCGCTCGCTTACCTGAACCATAAGACCATGCCGAGCCAGGGTTTTCTGAAGGGCTTCCGGATTTACGGCGTCATCGTGATTTTTGTCGGCGCAATGCTCCCAATGGCTGCTGCCTGGGATATTGCAGACATTATGATGGGCGGCATGTGCTTACTGAATCTGGTGGCCTGCGTGCTGTTAAGCCGCGTCGCAATCGGCACCTACCACGATTATGTGGGGCAGCGCAAGGCCGGAAAAGAGCCGGTGTTCCATGCAAAGAATATCGGATTGAATCCCGATGAGCTGGATTACTGGAAGGATTGAAACACGACTAGATAAGGGGAAAAACAATGGAACAGGATGTTCAACAGATTCTTGAGGACGCGCTTGCAGAAGGACATAACGTGCTGATTGAGGGAAAGGTAGCAAGCTATATCCCGGAGCTCGCAAAGGCGGATTCTTCGAATCTGGGCTGCTGCATGATGAAGTCGGACGGCACGATGTACAAGGCGGGGGATTACAATATCCCGTTTACGATGCAGAGCATCGCGAAAACTTTTTCGCTGATTCTGGCGCTGCAGACTTCGGGGTATGACCATACCTTCTCGAAGGTGGGGATGGAGCCGACAGGCGATCGCTTTGACAGCATCCTTCAGCTTGAGTTAAAGGACTGGAGACCGTTTAATCCGATGATTAATGCAGGCGCGATTGTGACAGCAGACTGCATTGCGGCGGAGGATCCATTCGGTGAATTCCTTGCGCTGGTCAGAAAGCTCTGCGATAATCCGAAGATTCAGTTGAACGAGAAAGTATACCAGTCTGAAAAGCGAACCGGTACCAGAAACCGCTCGATTGCCTATCTCTTAAAGAGCGATCATGTGCTGGACGGTGAACCTGAGGATGTGCTGGATGTGTACTTCCGCATGTGTTCGGTCATGTGCACGGCGAAGGATCTCGCGCACTATGCCATGATTCTTTCGAATAAAGGAGTAGATCCGAAGACTGGTGAGCGCCTGCTCGACGCCAATATTGTCCGCATTGTGACAACCCTTATGATGCTCTGCGGCATGTATGACGAGTCAGGCGAGTATGCGGTCAAGGTTGGCCTGCCCTCCAAGAGCGGTGTTGGCGGTGGCATTGTCGCGATTGGCCAGAATGGAATCGGCATTGGCACGTTTGGACCGATGCTGAACAAGAAGGGAAACAGTGTAGGTGGCGAGAGGATTCTGCAATATCTCTCGGAGCACCTCGGCTACCACATCTTTGCATAGAATATCAGTCATAAGACAGGGCTGCGGAAAATGATCATAACATTTTTCGCAGCCTTTTCGTATGGGAAAAGCTCTGCTATACTCAGAGCATGAATACGATTGTATCAATGGAACATTTGAAAAAAGTTTATACAGAGCGAAGGATTTTTGACGACGCGGCGTGCTATATTGGCGAGGGCGAGAAGCTCGCACTGATTGGCATAAACGGAACGGGTAAGTCGACTTTGCTTCGCATTGTGGCGGGGGAGGAAACCGCTGACGGCGGTGAGGTGATTGTCCGGAAGGGGCTGCAAATCCGTTTTTTGTCGCAGAATCCGCAGTTTTGTGCGGGCGAGACAGCGATCGGCGCCTGCTGCTGCATGGCAGAGGGCGGGGAGACGGAGGGGCCTGCAAGCAGTCAGGTAAATGCCGCGGCGGCAAAAAAGCTGCTCGCGTCCCTCGGGATCAGCGATGCAGAGGCAGTCTGTGACACCATGTCGGGCGGCGAAAAGAAGCGGGTTGCACTCGCCGGTGCACTGCTGCATCCCGCCGATCTGCTGATCTTAGATGAGCCGACAAACCATCTGGACGGAGAAACCGCAGAGTGGCTTGAGAACTATCTAAAGAACTTCCGCGGTGCGCTTCTCATGGTCACGCACGACCGCTATTTTCTGGATGCGGTCTGCACACGCATTCTGGAGCTCGACCGGGGAAAAGTGTATTCTTATGATGTGAACTACGAGGGCTTCCTTGCGCTGAAAGCAGAGCGTCTCAACATTGCGGAGGCAAATGAGAGAACTCGGCAGAGCATACTTCGGAAGGAACTTGCCTGGATGCAGCGCGGTGCCCGCGCACGGGGCACAAAATCCAAAGAGCGCATTGCGCGCTACGAGAAGCTTTCGGCGCTCTCGGGACCAGAGGCAGAGGCGGCCTTGCAATTTGCCTCCGCCTATTCCAGACTGGGGAAGACCACACTCGCGTTTCACAATGTGGGCAAGTCCTACGACGGCAAAGTGCTCTTTTCGCAGTTCAGCTATCAGTTTCAAAAAAATGAGCGGCTTGGCATCATCGGCAAAAACGGCGCAGGAAAAAGTACGCTCTTAAAACTGATCACAGGGTTGGAAAAACCGGACAGCGGTGACATTGAAATCGGGCAAACGGTCAGAATTGGGTATTTCAGCCAAGAGAATGAAGCGCTCCCGGGAGATATGACAGTGATTGACTGTGTGAGGGAAATCGCGGAGTTCGTGCCGAGCAGAGAGGGATCCATCAGCGCCTCCAAAATGCTGGAGCGATTCCTGTTCCCGAGTTCACAGCACTACATGAAGATCGAAAAACTTTCGGGCGGCGAGAAGCGGCGGCTGTATCTTCTGAAAGTTCTGATGGGGGCACCAAATCTCCTGATTCTCGACGAGCCGACAAATGATCTTGATATTCGGACGATGACAGTGCTGGAAGATTATCTGGACAGTTTTGCCGGCATTGTGATTGCGGTGAGCCACGACCGCTATTTTCTGGACAGAACCGTGCATCGGATTCTCGCCTTTGAGGACGGCAGAATTTCGCAGTACGAGGGCGGTTATACGGACTATCAGGTCGAAAAGCGCAGAAGAGCCTTGGAGGGCGGTAAGAACAGCAAAACAGAGAAAGAGAGCGCGGATATTGCAAAAGAGAAAACGAAGCAGCGTGCCGAAGCAAGCAGAAGGCAGCGTTCCCGTCGCATGAGTTATCAGGAAAAGCAGGATTTTTTGCATATCGAGGATGAGATTGCGGCGCTTGAGGCCCGGGCCGCAGAGATCGAGGCGGAGAGCACAGCGGCAGCGAGCGACTTTCAGCGTCTCACGGCGCTCGACAAAGAGCGCGGAGAGGTGGAGGAGAAACTACTGGAGCGCATGGAGCGCTGGGAATTTCTGACAGAGTTACAGGCGGAAATAGAAGCGGAAAAGGAAAGCAAGCAATAACTGCAAGAAAGATTGCAGGTACATATTTTGAGCAATAAGAGAGGAGAAAACAGAATGGAACGACGGGCAGTGATTGGCATCTCGACAGGACTGATGGAGGATCAGGGAGGAATTTTTCCGGGGTATCGCCGCATCTATGTGAATGAGGACTATATCAATGCGATTCTCGCAGCGGGCGGTGTACCGCTCATGATTCCAATGCAGGGCGAGCGCGCGGCGATCGAGGCGGTCTTAGACTGCGTGGATGCCGTCCTGATCACCGGCGGCGACGACATTGACCCGATTTACTATGGCGAGGAGCCGCACCGAGGGCTCGGCAAGATTGTGCCAGACCGCGACACCTATGATTTTGCGCTCTACAGAGCGGCGAGAGCGCGGCGGCTGCCGATTCTCGGCGTGTGTCGCGGATTTCAGGTGATCAATGTAGCGGAGGGCGGTAGCCTCTATCAGGATCTTGGCGAGCGCCAGGATGAGACCTTGAAGCACATGCAGGGACACAGCCCGCGCGTGGCGACCCACAGCGTGGACATCAAGGCAGAGTCAAAGCTCGCGGAGATTCTCGGCGTCACATCTCACCGCGTGAATTCCTTCCACCACCAGACAGTGAAAAAGGTCGGAGAACCCTTTACCGAGGTCGCGACAGCGGCGGATGGTGTGACCGAGGCAGTCGAGCTCGCGGGCGATGACTTCCTGATTGCGGTTCAGTGGCATCCGGAAATGTTACAGAGTGTGGATCCGGTCATGCAGAAACTGTGGCGCGCTTTCATTGCGGCGGGACAGCGGCATCAGGCAGCGAAAAACTAAGTGTACGGGAAAGGCGGATTTTGTGAAAGAGAAAAGTCAAAAGTTAGGTTTCTGGTCCATTGTTTTACTCACCATCAATGCGGTGATCGGAACTGGTATTTTCCTCTCGCCGGGCAGTGTCGCAAAACAGGTCGGCAGCATTGCACCGGAGATTTACTTCTGTGCGGCGCTCTTTGCGGCATGTCTCGCCGTGACCTTTGCGTCGGCTTCCCGCTATGTCGTAAAGAGCGGCGCGGCCTATGCCTACACGGAGGCGGCGTTCGGTGAGAGTGCGGGTCTCTATGTCGGCGCGACGCGTTTTGTCGCGGCCAGCATTGCCTGGGGCGTCATGGCGACCGGCGTCGTGAAGACGGCGCTTCAGATTCTGCGCCTCGACACGAGCAAGATTTCCCATGTGACGATAGGCTTCCTCTGCCTCATGGTCATCCTGCTCATCATCAACTTCTGCGGCATGCAGGTGTTCCGCGTTGTCTCGAATCTCTCGACCATCGGCAAGCTCGGCGCGCTGGTGCTCACGGTGGTCGCGGGTCTCTTCCTGATTTTTACGACCGGTGTGAATCGCCTCGCGGAGATAGAGCTTCTCACGAACGACGCGGGTGTGAAGCTGATTCCGACGCTCACGACGGGCGGTTTCGTGACGGCTGTCATCTCGGCTTTTTACGCGTTCACGGGCTTTGAGAGTGTCGCGAGCGGCTCCGGCGATATGGAGAATCCGGAGAAGAACCTGCCGCGCGCGCTCCCGCTCGCGATTGGAATCATCGCCCTCATCTACTGCGGCATTGTCTTTGTCGCCATGCGGATTGATCCGGTGTCCCTGGTCACCTCGAAGGATGTCGTGGTGCTCGCGGCGGTCTTCCAAAATCCGGTTTTGAAGGGGCTCATTGTCGGCGGCGCGTTGGTCTCGATGTTCGGCATCAATGTCGCGGCGTCCTTCCTGACACCGCGTGTGCTCGAGGCTATGGCTGCGGATGGGCTGGTTCCGCCGATTTTCGCAAAGCGCACAAGCAGCGGCGTTCCGATTTACGCCTTCCTCCTCACCGTGGCGCTTGCCATCATCATCCCGATGGCCTTTCAGTATGACATGCGCGGCATCATGATTATCAGTTCGATCAGCCGTTTCGTGCAGTTTGTGCTCGTGCCGCTTGCGGTCATCACGTTCTACTACGGCAGGAACCGCGGCGAGGTGATTCCGAATCCGAAGAGAAACTTTGTGCTGGATGTTCCGTTCTCCCTGCTTTCTCTCGGCCTCACGGTCTTCCTGCTCGCGAAATTCAAGTGGGCGGCGCAGTTCTCGATTGAGGTGGGCGGCAAGACCGTGCCGAATTATTACGCAATCATTGCAATGTTCCTCGGCTACATTGTGCTGCCGGCCTGCGTCTTCTTTTACCGCGCGCGCAAGAAGGCATGAGCCGACGGGTTAGCAGACACAACTGAAAAAAAGCTTGACCTCTCCCGCACATGGTGCTATATTCCCTTCAACAAAAGGGAACGCCATACGAGAGAGGTCTTTATTTTATGAGTCAGAAGTTCACAGTCAACGGCTATTGGTACTTTTACTTTTACGGCTTTACGGTCTGAAAGTAAGAGTGCTTTTTGCTGCGAATCAAATTCCAAAATTAGTTCTTGGAGTTGGGCGTTTTCGGGACGTCCGCGGTGAAAACACTTCACCGCGGACGTCCTTTTTTGTTCGAGTTACCCGCGGAACCAGGCATTGAAACAGAGGAGAGAGTATGATTATCATCATCAACAGCAAGACTAAGCCGGAAAAGGTAAACGATCTGGTCCACTGGATTGAGAGAAAGGGGCTGAAAACCCATATTACGGAGGGTGACTATCAGAATATCATCGGTGTGATCGGTGATACCTCCCGCATTGATGAGGATCAGGTGAAGAGCTTTGATATTGTCGAGGCTGTGAAGCGGGTCTCGGAGCCCTTCAAGCAGGCAAACCGCAAGTTCCACCCGCACGACACGGTGGTCGAGGTGACGCCGGAGGTGAAGATTGGCCACGGCAACTTCGGCCTGATTGCGGGGCCGTGCTCGGTCGAGAGCGAGGAGCAGATTGTTTTTGTTGCGCAGAGCGTCAAAGCGGCGGGCGCTACCATGCTTCGCGGCGGCGCGTTCAAGCCGCGTACTTCCCCGTATGATTTTCAGGGGCTTAAAGCAGAGGGCGTGCGCCTGCTGCTCGAGGCAAAGAAGGTGACGGGGCTTCCGATTGTCACAGAGATCATGAGTGCAGAACATATTCCGCTGTTTGAAGATGTGGATGTCATCCAGGTCGGTGCGAGAAACATGCAGAATTTTGAACTCTTGAAGGAGCTCGGCAAACTGAACAAGCCGATTCTCTTGAAGCGCGGCCTCGCAAATACGATTAAGGAGCTCTTAATGAGCGCCGAGTACATTATGAGCTCGGGCAATGAGAATGTGATTCTCTGTGAGCGCGGCATCCGTACCTACGAAACGGCGACCAGAAATACCCTGGATCTCTCGGCTGTCCCGGTGCTGCACGAGCTCTCCCACTTGCCGGTGATCGTGGATCCGAGCCATGCGACGGGTGTGGCGCGCTATGTAAAGCCAATGGCAATGGCAGCTGTCGCTGCAGGCGCAGACGGTTTGATCATTGAGGTTCACAACGATCCGCCCCACGCACTTTCAGATGGCGCGCAGTCGCTGCGCCCGGAGCAGTTTGCAGATGTGTCTCGCGCGATTGGCCTGATTCGAATGGCAACAAAAGAAGCAAACCAGTAATAGTTCACGTAAACAGTTCACATATGAGGGAGGTGCTTCATGGAACAGGTGCTGGTGCGGGCGTCCAGGACATATGAGGTGGTAATCGGCGAAGATATGCTGGCGGAGCTCGGCGTCCGAGCGGCGGCGTTGATTCGCGGGCGCAAGGCTGTGATTGTGACAGATTCCAATGTGGGACCGCTCTATGGAAAGCAGGCGACGGAGACGCTTAAGACGGAGGGCTTTGCAGTCGAGACCTTCACCTTTCCCGCAGGCGAGGCGTCCAAGAATCCTGTGACGCTGCTCGAAATTCTGACTTTCTTTGCCAACGCAGAGCTCACCAGACAGGATGTCGTGATTGCGCTCGGCGGCGGTGTGACAGGAGATCTCGCAGGACTTGCGGCTTCGCTTTACCTCCGCGGCGTGCCCTGTGTTCAGGTGCCGACCTCGCTGCTCGCGATGGTGGACTCTTCGGTCGGCGGCAAGACAGCGGTGGATCTGCCGGAGGGCAAGAACCTGGTCGGAACGTTTACACAGCCCTATCTCGTGGTCTGCGATCGCAAGGTGCTCGACACGCTGGCACCGGAGGTCTTTGCCGAGGGCATGGCGGAGGTTATCAAGTACGGTATGATCCGGAGCCGCGAACTCCTGGAACTATTGCTGCGCGATGAGGCGGCGGAGAAACTGGAGAACGTCATTGCGCAGTGTGTCCGCTTAAAGCGGGATGTGGTAGCCGAGGATGAGCAGGATCTTGGCGAGCGGCAGATTCTGAACTTTGGGCATACCTTTGGGCATGCGATTGAGCGGGAGATGAAC